>CAYOIG010000826.1:0-3466 GCA_964403915.1 uncultured Myxococcaceae bacterium | reverse complement strand
TTTCGCGTCGTCGAGGCCGCAGCCAGGCATCCCGGCCTCGTCTGGGTGGGGATGGAGTACCGCTTCATGCGACCCGTGTGGCGTCTCGTCGAGGAGGTGCGAGGCGGCGCCATCGGCCGACTGCGCATGCTGGCGATCCGCGAGCACCGCTATCCGTTCCTGCGCAAGGTCGGCGACTGGAATCGCTTCTCGCGCAACACGGGGGGCACGCTGGTCGAGAAGTGTTGCCACTTCTTCGATCTCATGAACCTGCTGACCGCGCAAAGGCCGGTGCGCGTCTACGCCTCGGGCGCGATGGACGTGAACCATCTCGACGAGCGTTACGGCGGGGAGCAGCCCGACATCCTCGACAACGCGTACGTGGTCGTCGACTACCACGACGGAGCGCGCGCGCTCCTCGATCTGTGCATGTTCGCCGAGAACTCGACGAACGAGATGGAGATCGCCGCCACCGGCGACCGCGGCAAGGCCGAGGCCTTCCTGCCGGCGCACACGCTGGTGCTGACGCGCCGCGATCGCGACGAGCCGGCGAGCGTGCGGTTCAAGGTCGATCCGCGCGCGAGGGAGGCCGGCGCTCATCACGGCTCGACCCTGCTCGAGCACATGGCCTTCCTGAACGCGATCCGCACGGGCGGCCGACCGATCGTGAGTGCCGAAGACGGCGCACTCGCCGTCGGCATCGGCGCCGCGGGGGAGCGCTCGGCGCGCGAGCGGCGCCCCGTCGAGCTGCGCGAGCTCGGCTTCTGATCGGGACGCTGCGCACCGGCCCTTCACCGATGGCCGGCCGGGTGGTATCGGTCTTCGTCCGGGAGGTGCGGGCGGCGTGACGGGCGAAGACGGGGAGAAGACGATCGAGGCGATCGCCGGCGTCGGGCCGACGGGGCCGTACCACTGCCTGCGCGTCGCGCGCGTGATCGACGAGACGCACGACGCGCGCTCCATCGTGTTGGAGGTCCCCGACGCGCTTCGGGACCTCTTCGCCTACGAGGCCGGCCAGTTTCTCACCTTCCGTTTCGAAGTCGACGGGAAGAAGCTCGTTCGTTGCTACTCGCTCGCGAGCTGCCCGGCCAGCGAGGGCGAGCACAAGGTGACGGTGAAGCGCATCCAGGACGGCCGCGTCTCGAACTGGATCAACGACACGCTGGCGGCCGGCCACTTCGTCGAGGTGATGCGGCCTGCGGGCCTGTTCACGCTCCGAAACCGTGACCACCCGGTCGTGCTCTTTGGCGGCGGCAGCGGGATCACGCCGTGCATCTCGATCGTGAAGACGGCGCTCGCAACGACCGAACGCAGCGTGAGGCTGTTCTACGCCAACCGCGATGAAGCCTCGGTGATCTTCCGCGCTGAGCTCGAAGATCTCGCGCGACGCTACCCCGAGCGCTTCGCGGTGGTGCACCGCTACGACGCGGTGCAGGGCTTCGCCGATGCCGCGGCCGTGCGCGAGCACGCTGGCGCCGACACCGCGGCCGACTTCTACGTCTGCGGCCCCGGCCCCTTCATGGACCTCGTGGAAGCGACGCTCCGCGCCCTCGGTGTCGCGCGCGAGCATCTCTTCATCGAGCGCTTCGGCTCGCCGGTCGCCGCCGCGCCGCCGCAGGCGGCCGGCGAAGCGGGCACCACGATCCACGTCACGCTGTACGGCCGCACGCACGAGGTGCCCTGCGCGCCGGGCGACACCGTCCTCGTCGCCGCCCGCAAGGCCGGGCTCGAGCCCCCCTTCGCCTGCGAAGAAGGCTACTGCGGCTGCTGCATGGCGCGCGTGCGGGAGGGCGGAGTGGACATGAAGGCCAACGACTGCCTCGACCGCGGCCAGCTCGCAGAGGGCTGGGTCCTGACCTGCCAGGGAGTTCCGCGCCCGGGCGCGCTGCGCGTGGAGTACACGGACTGAGGGCGTGCGGGGCCACTGCGGGTTTCCGGATAGCAGTGGCGAATTTTTGGCACAGGTGTCCGCGGATGCTCTAGAGTGACCCCGTCGGCGTCCGGAGGGGGCATGGACGAGCGGGGCAGGGGGCTCGGAGTCGGGCTGGTGTGTGCGCTCTCGGTGCTCGCCGCGAGCGGCGCCGCGAGCGCCGAGACGGGCTTCGACGTCTCCGTCGAGCGCTTCGAGATCACCGGGGAGGCGCCCTTCGCCGACGCATTCGACGACGGCCTGCGGGATGCCCCCCCGACGCTGCACTTCGTCGATCGCGGCGCGAGCGAGGTGAGCGAGCAGGGCGGTGCGCTGCGCCTCACGGACGATGACGGCGCCGGCGGCGCGCTCTTCTTCGATCTCACCGTGCTCGACCGCCCGCTGCGACGCGGCGACGGCGCGGCGGCCCTTACCGTGAGCTTCCGGCCCGGAGCGCAGGCCGCGCTTCGGGGCCTCGTGCTCGTGCCTCTCGGCGAGGACCCGAGCGCGCCCGCTCACCGTCTCGCGCTCCTTGCCGGACGCGGCCCGCTCCCGGCCGCGGCGGCCTTCCCGGCGCCGACCCCGCCGTGCGGGGCGAGCGGCGAAGACGTCGTCGCCCTGAGCGATGGGCTGGCGATCGCCTGCGCGGAGCTGCCCCCCGGCTCGCTCGACGCCGCGCTCCAGCTCCGGGTCGAGGCCGTCGCCGGGAGCGAGCTCCTGCGCGCGGCCTACAGCCTCGACGGCGGCGCCTCCTTCGTCGAGGGGCGCGCATGGAAGGTGCCGACCCCGGCGGCCGGCGTGAGCGTGCCGGCGCTGCCGCTCTTCCCGGGGCTCTTTGCGCAGGCGCCGCGGCGCGAGGGCGTGCGCTGGGTCGACTACACGGGCCTTGCGGCGGAAGATGGCATCTCGCGCGGCGCGGGTGGGGCGATCGTCGCGATCGAAGGCACGCTCTCGCGGCAGCGGTTCCCGTCGCGGCCCGGGGCGCCGCCTGCTGCCGGCGCGGGAACCTTCTCCCTCACCTCGGCCGACGGCCGCGATCTTCGCCTCGCTCCGGGCACGGCGGAGCTCATCACACCGCGCGGCCGGCTGCTCGGCGTTGCCGAGCCTGCACCCGATTCGCTCGTCTGCGCGACGAGCGTCGGCTTCCTCGGTCTCGACCCGATTCTGTGTAGTGGAGCGCCGGAACCCGGCGGCCTCGATCTCCTGAACGCCGAGGCGAGCGCGCTGATGCAGAGCTGGACCGGGATCGGCACCGCTCCGCCGCGTGCGGACGATCCGCGCCCGCAGCCCGGCACCGTGGGCTACGCAGGCGGGCCGATCTGCACGCGCGTCATGCCCGATGGCGGGCTGGTGGTCCTGCCGGGCTGCCGCGGCCCCGCTGATCCCGGCTACGACCCTGCGATCGATGGCCCGGACCCTGCGACGATCTCGATCGGCTATCCGAGCCCGGGCGGCCTCGCTCCGGGGCTCGGCGATCCGGCCCTCGGGCCGGTCCTCTGGCTCGGCGGACATCCCTTCACCGGACAGGCCTGGCGGAACGAGATGGCGGCCCTCTCCTGGAATCTCCAGATGCTCCTC
>CAYOIG010000825.1:0-2628 GCA_964403915.1 uncultured Myxococcaceae bacterium | reverse complement strand
GGCGATCGCGATCGCGCGGGTGCCCCTGTTCGAGTCTCTCGATCCGGAAGATCGGGAACGCCTTCTGGCGGTCTCCTCCGTGCGACGCGTGGCGGCCCGCAAGCGCCTCTTCCGGAGAGGGGAGCCAGGCCGCGAGCTCTTCGTGCTGCTGCGCGGGCGCGCCAAGGTGGCGGCGACGACGGAGGATCGTGGCGCCGTCTTCGACTATTTCGAGCCGGGAGAAGTCGTCGGCGAGATCGCACTCCTCGACGGGGGGCCGCGCACGGCAACCGTCACCACCGTGTCGAGCTGCGATTTTCTGGTGCTGGGCCGCGACGAGTTTCTCGCGCTGCTCGAGCGCGAGCCGCGCGTGGCAATCCGGCTCCTCGCCGCCTGCGCGGCGCGGCTCCGGCATACGAGCGAGCTGGTGGAAGACGTGGTGTTTCTCGGCCTTCCGGCACGGCTCGCGAAGAAGCTGCTGCAGCTTGCGCAGGAGTACGGCGTCGATACGGGCGCGGGCACGCGCATCAACCTCAAGCTCTCCCAGCGAGAGCTCGGCGAGCTGGTCGGCGCGGCGCGCGAGAGCGTGAACCGCCAGCTCGGGCAGTGGGAGGCCGAGGGCGTCCTGCGTTTCGAGGCGGGCTACGTGACGCTCCTGAGGCCGCAGACCCTCACTTCGATGGCTGCGCTCGTCGTCGTCTGAGCGCGCGCCGACGATCCCCGGGGAAAGCGACCGAACTGTGAACCGCGTCACAGGCCCCGCGCAACGGTCGCGGCTACTCATCCCATGACGATGCCGCGAACGGGCCACCCCCCCACGATCCCCCGACCCGTCGCGCGGCTTGCGGCCGAAGGCCGCACGGTCAGGGCTCCGCCGGGGAAGGGGAGACGAGCACGCGCCAGTAGTGGCTCCGAGGCGTCACGATCCGTCGCGAGGACGTGGGCACCTCACAGCAGCAGCGGAAGAAGAACGCTCGTCTCCTCTCCCGGCGGCTCCCATGGCGCCCCGGTCTGCCAGGGCCGGGGCGCTTTCTCCGCTGGCCGCTACGAGCGCCTTCCCTACGGCTTCTGGCTCCACTGATCCGCGGCGAGGCTCCAGCCACCACCGAGCGCACGGTAGAGGTTGACGACGGTGAGGAGCTGGCTGAGCTGCACCTGCGCCAGGGTGATCTCCGCCGGGAAGAGCTGCTGCTGCGCCTCCAGCACCTCGAAGTAGCCGGCGAGGCCCGAGGTGTAGCGGAGCAGAGAGAGCTCCACCGATTGCTGGTAGGCGCGAACCGCCCTCTCCTGCGCCGTTCGCACTTCGGCGAACTTCGTCTGGGCGGTGAGCGCATTCGAGACCTCGGAGAAAGCGGTGATCACGGTTTGCTCGTACTGCGCCTTCGTCTGCTCCCAGCCCGCCACCTGCGCGCGGTATTGCTCGAGGAGTGCGAAGCCCTGGAAGAGAGGGCCCGCGGCGTTGCCGGCGACATTCCAGATGCTGAAGCTGCCCTTCACGATGTCGGCCAGCTCCGTGCTCTGACCACCGTAGAGGGCGGTGAGGCCGATCTGCGGAAAGAAGCTCGCGATGGCGACGCCCACCTGGGCGTTTGCGCTCGCGATCACGTGCTCGGCCTGCAGCACGTCGGGCCGCCGCTCGAGCAGCGCCGACGGCAGCCCCGGCGGCGTCGCTGGCGGAGCCGGGCGATCGACCAGCGAGCGGCCACGGGGGATCGGCCCCGGATTGCGGCCGAGGAGCACGCTGAGCGCGTTCTCCTGGACCACGATCTGACGCTCGATCTCGGGGATCTGAGCCTGCGTCTGCGCCAGTGCGGCCTCGGCGCGCGCCACCTGCAGCTTGTTGCCGACGCCGCCGGTGTACTGCCGTGTGAAGAGCAGCAGGGTCTCTTCGAAGGACTTCACGGTCTCGCGCGAGATCTCGAGCTCGCGATCGAGCTCGATCAGCGTGAGATACGACTGCGCCACCCCCGTCACCAGCGAGAGAAGGACGCCGCGGCGGAACTCCTCGGTCGCCAGGAGCTGCTGCTGCGCGGCCTCGCTCGAGCGGCGGATTCGGCCCCAGACGTCGATCTCCCACGCCAGCGCGAAGGCTCCATAGAAGAGGTCGAAGGTCGCCCCGGCAACGCCGAGCTGCTCCGGCTGCCGCTGCCGGCCCCCGCTTCCCTGGTACTGGATCTGCGGATAGAACGGCGACTGCGCCACGCCCACCAGGGCCCTCGCCTGCTCGACACGGAAGACTGCTGTCTTCAGGTCGTAGTTGGCGCCGAGCGCATCGAGGATGAGCTGCTGCAGCACGCCGTCCTCGAAGACCTCCCACCACGGAAGGTCCGCGATCGAGGTCGCCTCCGGCGCATCCACCTGGCCGCGATAGTCCGGCGGCGATTCGACGGGCGGCCGCACGTAATTCGGGCCGACGGCACAGCCCGTGCCGAACGAGATCAGCAGGGCACCTGCGAGAGCGCGCCGGCGTCTCACTTCGGGCCCTCGGTGGGTGCCGCAGAGGGCGCCGGCGGCGCGCCGGCGGCGTGCTCCGAGCCGGCGCTCGCGAAGCGCTCCACCAGCACGAAGAGCACGGGCACCAGGAAGATGGCGATCGCGGTGGCCGCGAGCATGCCCGTGATCACGGTCGTTCCGATGCTTTGCCTCGAG
>CAYOIG010000824.1:0-1586 GCA_964403915.1 uncultured Myxococcaceae bacterium | reverse complement strand
CCGGCTGATGCGGTCGATGAAGAGGATGCCGTCGAGGTGGTCGACCTCGTGCTGGAAGCAGACCGCCTGCAGATCCTCGGCGTCGATCTCGACCGTCTTTCCGTCCAGGTCCTGCGCGCGGAGCCGCACGCGCGCTGCGCGTTCGACATCGGCCTGGTAATCGGGCACCGAGAGACAGCCTTCGTTCCAGGTGAGCGTGCCCTCGCGTGCCACGATCTCGGGGTTGAGGAGCACGAGCGGGCTTCGCTCCGCGCCCTCTTCCGTCCAGTTGGTGTCGACGACGATCAGCCGGATCGCCTCGCCGACCTGCGGTGCTGCAAGGCCGATGCCCGGTTCGTCGTACATGGTCTCCAGCATGTCGGCCGCGAGCGCGCGGATCTGGTCCGTCACCTGCGTGATCGGCGCAGACTTCCGCTTGAGCAGCGGGTCGGGAAAGAGGAGAACGGGACGCAGGGGCATGCCTGCCCGTTTTCATAGCATGCTGACGGGATTGACGTCCACGGAAGCGCCGACGCCGGCAGGAAGCCGCGCGGCCTCGCGCAGGATGCTGCGCGCCGCCGTGCGCAGCGCCTCCTGATTCACGCTCTTGAGCAGGAGCTGGAAGCGGAAGCGATCGCGCAGGCGTGCGAGCGGCGCCGGTGCGGGGCCGAGCAGCTCGATCGCGCCGCGCGCGGGAAGCGAGGCCGCGCCGGGCTCGCCGGCCGTAGCGGCCCCCGCATCCCGCGCAACACCGGCGAGCGTCTCGATGCCGGCGCGGGCGCGCTCCTCTTCGGGCGCAGAGACCAGCACGTGGACGAGGCGTCCGAACGGCGGCCAGCCGAGCGCGGCCCGCTGTGCGAGCTCGTCGGCGTAGAAGGCTTCGTAATCGTGATCCCGTACCGGATGCACGGCGTAGTGCTCGGGCACGAAGGTCTGTACCAGCACGCGACCCGGCGTGGCGCCGCGTCCGGCGCGGCCCGCCACCTGTGTGAGGAGCTGAAACGTGCGTTCGGCGGCGCGGAAGTCGGGCAGGTGGAGGCCGAGGTCCGCGGCCACCACGCCCACGAGCAGCACGCCGGGGAAGTCGTGCCCCTTGGCGACCATCTGGGTGCCGACGAGGATGTCGACGCTGCCCTCGCGCAGCGCGCGCAGGATCGCCTGCGTGCCGCCGCGCCGGGCGGCCGTATCGCGGTCGAGGCGCGCGATGCGCGCCTCGGGGAAGCGCGTTCGAACCTCCTCTTCGAGCCGCTCCGTGCCGATGCCGAGCAGGGCCGTTCCGGGCGCACCGCAGCCCGAGCAGATCTCCGCCGGCACCGTTTCGAAGCCGCAGTAGTGGCAGCGGAGGCGAGCATCCTCGGCATGGAAGACGAGGGCGACGTCGCAGTGCTTGCAGCGCTCGGCGAAGCCGCACTCGAAGCAGAAGATCGTCGTCGAGAAGCCGCGGCGGTTGAGCAGCAGAATGGATGGGCCCCCTGCGGCGAGGGTCTCGGCGAGCGCCTTGCGCAGCGGCTTCGAGAGGATGAGCTTGCGCCCGCGCGGGGCGCTCGCGCGCTCGCGCTCGAGGTCGACGAGCTCCACGGCCGGGAGCGGTCGGCCGCCGATCCGGT
>CAYOIG010000823.1:0-4083 GCA_964403915.1 uncultured Myxococcaceae bacterium | reverse complement strand
TCCGCGGCGCATGGCCTCGACGGCGCTCTCCACGCTGGCGTTCGCCGTCATCACGACGACCTCGAGCCCGGGCTGCACGCGGCGGGCATGCGCCAGCCAGTCGAGGCCGGAGCGAGACCCGAGCTCCAGATCGACGATCGCGAGATCGAGATCGAGCCCGTGCAGCGCCTGCTCCGCCTGCTCCGGGCTCTGGGCGCAGTGGATCTCGTGACCCAGCCCCTCCAGCGAACGCCGGAGCGCGTGGAGCCGGTGGGGCTCGTCGTCGAGGAGCAGGATGCGCCCGGACTCGGTTCGCAGCCGTGTCCGCGGGAGGCGAGCCGTCCGCACGGGGGGCGAGGCGTTCATGCGCCCCTCTTCGGTCCCGAAAACGGGACGCTTGAGTCCGGGCCCGAGCCAGCCTTGAACCCGGTCGGTGTGCCGATACACTGGCGCCGCCCCCCTTCGCCGAGCGGCGGAGGTTCGTCTGCGAAAATCACACGTTCTCGTGGTCGACGACGAGGAGCTCTATCGCCGAGCCCTCGAACGCATCCTCGCGCGCGTCGGGCATACGGTCACGACGGCGCGCGACGCCAGCGAGGCGCTCGCCGTCGTCTCCTCGCAGACCGTCGATCTCGTGCTCGCGGACGTGCGCATGCCGGGCCTCTCGGGCCTCGAGCTGGTGCGGCAGATCCGCGACCTCGAGCCCGACCTGCCCTGCATCGTGATCACCGGCTACGGCAGCCCGGAGCACTCGGTGGACGCGCTGCGCGCAGGCGCGTTCTGGTACCTCGAGAAGCCCTTCGATCAGGCCAACCTCGACGTCGTGCGCCGGCTGGTGGAGCAGGCCATCGAGCACGGCCGGCTCAAGGCAGAGAACCGCCTGCTCCAGAGCCAGCTCCGCTCGCGTTACCGATTCGAGAACATCATCGGGCACAGCGCCGCCCTGCGGCAGGTGCTGGAGCAGGTCGAGAAGGTCGCCGACACGGACAGCACGGTTCTGATCACGGGCGAGAGTGGCACGGGCAAGGAGCTGGTGGCCCGCGCGCTGCACTTCAACAGCCGGCGTGCGGACCGGATGTTCGTGACCGTCAATTGCGGCGCGATCCCCGAGGAGCTGCTCGAATCGGAGCTCTTCGGGCACGTCAAGGGCGCCTTCACCAACGCGGTCGCGCACCGGGAAGGCCGCTTCTCCGTGGCGAACAGCGGCACGATCTTCCTGGACGAGATCGGCGACATGAGCCCGAACCTCCAGGTCAAGCTCCTTCGCGTGCTGCAGGACCGGACTTTCGAGCCGGTGGGCTCCTCCCGCACCATCCGGGTGAACGTGCGCGTGTTGGCCGCGACGAACCAGGATCTCGAGCAGGCGATCCGCGAGAAACGCTTCCGCGAGGATCTGTTCTATCGCCTCAACGTGATCCGGATCGAGACACCACCGCTGCGCGAGCGCCGGGACGACATCCCGCTGCTGGTGCAGCACTTCCTCGAGAACATGCGGCGCGACAAGGGACGGCCGGTCGAATCCATCTCGCCGGATGCGCTCCAGGTGCTGTGCGACTACGACTGGCCCGGAAACGTGCGGCAGCTCGAGAACGTGGTCGAGCAGATCTCGGTGCTCTGCAGCCAGCAACAGATCCGGGTCGAGGACCTCCCCCCGCAGATCCGGGGACCGAAAGAGCCGGTCCCGATCGGTGCGCCGCGGGTCTCCGACCAGGGCATCGCCTTCAACGACGTGGTCGAACGCATCCAGCGCGACCTCATCCTCCAGGCCCTCGAGCTCACCCACGGCAACAAGAATCGCGCCGCCCAGCTCCTGGGCCTGAACCGCACGACGCTGCTCGAGAAGATGAAGAAGATGAACCTGGGGTGACGGTTTCGTAACCCCTCGCCGCCTCGGCCGTCGGTTCCCTGACGCTTCTGCCCCCTCGCCTTCGTTGCCGCCGCGTGCGGCGGCACGCCTGGCCGCAGCGTTCTGCGCAGCGCAGGCCCGCCTCCGTCGCAGGAAAGCGTCGCAATGCGACGGGGTTACGCACGCGGGCGGGCGGCGCCCTGCCGCCTTCGCGGGTCCGGTCGACAGCGCCCCGGGCGCTTGGCACGGCCCGTGCTTTCTCCGGCAGCACGTCTGCAGTCCCTCCGCAGGAAGGGCCTCGGACCGAGACGCAAGGGCCGATCACATCAGGGGGAAGATCCGCATGGAGTCGATGCTCCGCGAGCTCAAGGAAGCGAACACCGAGATCCCGGCCTCGTTCAAAGAGCAGATCGTGCTCGAGCACGGACCGCTGATCCGTTACATCGTGAATCGCATCGCCGTCCGCCTCCCCTCCCACATCGACCTCGACGACCTCCACAACACGGGCGTCATCGGCCTGATCGACGCCATCGACAAGTACGACCCCGACAAGAATTGCAAGTTCAAGACCTATGCGGAGTTCCGGATCAAGGGCGCGATCCTCGACCAGCTCCGCTCCCTCGACTGGGTTCCGCGCAGCGTGCGCCAGAAGAGCCGCCGCCTCGAGCGAGCCTACGGCGAGGTGGAGCAGCGCCTCGGCCGCTCGGCGAGCGACGAGGAGGTTGCCGACTCGCTGGGCCTCCAGATCGAAAAGTTCCACGAGCTGATGAATCAGGTGCGCGGCATCTCGCTGGTGAACCTGGAGGAGATCCGGGGCGGCGGCCAGGACGGCGATCGCAGTGGCACGTTTGCCGACATCGTCGAGGACGTACACTCGGAGAACCCGTTCGCGTCGCTCAAGCTCGCCGAGCAGCGCAACGTCGTCGCCGACACCATCGCCACGCTCCCGGAGAAGGAGCGGCTCGTGGTCTCCTTCTACTACTACGACGATCTCAACATGAAGGAGATCGGCAACATCCTCGGCATCACCGAGTCGCGCGTATGCCAGATCCATACGAAGGCCATGCTGCGGCTGCGGGCGAAGCTGAAGGGGCTGACGGAGCGCTGAGCTCGCTCCCTGCCTCCGCTCACTCTTCGCAGCGCACCAGCAGCACCGTCACGTTGTCTTCGCCTCCTCGGGCGTTCGCCAGCGCCACGAGCCGGCCGCACGCGCCGTCGAGGTCGGGTTCCCCGGCGACCGCCTTCGCGATCTCCTCGTCGCGAACGTGGTGCGTGAGACCGTCGCTGCAGAGCACGAAGACGTCTTCCGGGTCGACCGTCAGCTCGCCGAGATCCGGCTCCGCCTCCGTCCGTACGCCGAGCGCCCGCGTGAGCACGTGTCGGTGGGGATGCTCCCGCGCGGCGTCCGCGCTGATCTCGCCCCGGCGCTGGAGCTCGCCCACCAGCGAGTGATCGTCGGTGAGCTGGCGGATGCCGCCGCCCCGGACCCGGTAGACGCGGCTGTCCCCGACGTGGGCCACGGCGGCCCGGCCGCCGCAGACCAGCAGGGCCACCAGCGTCGTGCCCATTCCGGCCAGCTCCTGGCGCTCGGCGGCTGCCCGGAAGATCTGCTCGTTGGCGCGCGCCACGGCCGTACGCAGCCGCTCCGTGAGGCTCCCGCCAGCGGTGCAGGCACGGGCTGCCTCGAGCATGGCCTCGATGGCGATGCCGCTCGCCACCTGCCCCGCCGTGTGGCCTCCCATACCGTCGGCCCCCAGGAAAAGGCCGAGCGCGGGATCCTCGCCGTGGCGGTCCTCGTTGGTCCGCCGACGACGACCCACGTCACTGAGGGCGGCCGCTCGCAGGATCATCCCGGGAGATCTCCGGACCGCCGCACTCTGCGCGGCAGCTTCTTCGATCCTTCTCGGAGGCGTCCGGCACGCACTTGACGCAGACCCCGACCAAAGCCAGGCCTGCGGCGCTTTTCTGACGCGAAAGCCTCGACTCGGACACGCAGAAAGGATTCAATCTCTCCCGTCCGACCGACGATACGAGGTTCGAGGCGGGGCCGGTCGCCCCGCTTCTGCCGCGTCGCCAACCGGGGGAGCCATGCCCAAGACCCTGCTTCTCGCCGACGATAGCGTGACGATCCAGAAGGTCGTCGGACTGAGCTTCGCCAGCGAGGACGTCGTGCTCATCACCGTGAGCAATGGCGACGATGCCATCCTGCGCGCGCGGGAGCTGCGCCCCGATCTCGTCCTCGCCGACGTCGTCATGCC
>CAYOIG010000822.1:0-4474 GCA_964403915.1 uncultured Myxococcaceae bacterium | reverse complement strand
GCGATGCGGCAGTTGTAGCGGTTGACGGCCGAGACGTAGATCGGCACACGCTCGCCCGCCGGGATCGGCCCCGGATCGAAGAAGTGCGTGAGCAGCGTGAAGCGGTAGTGCTCGCCCTCGAAGCGGGGCGGCGTGCCGTTCTGGAACGCATCGAAGATCGCGCGCAGACACTGGACGTACTCGCGCAGGCGGGGCCCCGGAGCGCTCCAGGGCGTCGAGTAGCGGCGCTCGTTGTGGGCGCGCACCTGCGTTCCGAGCCCGAGCAGGAGGCGCCCGCCTGAAAAGCGCTGGAGATCCCAGGCGAGCTGCGCGACCACCATCGGGCTGCGCGGAAACGCGACCGCGATCCCCGTTCCGAGCCTCGGGCGCGACGTGTGCTCGGCGAGGGTCATGAGCGGAAGAAACGGGTCGTGGCCCGCCTCGGGCACGAGCAGCGAGTCGAAGCCCGCGGCCTCGAGGGCACGGCCGTGCGCGATGATCTCGGCAATGCTCGCGGGCGCGGTGAGGGTTGCTTCGATGCGCATGCAGGCGTCTCCCGCGGCTCCGTGGCTCTCGGCATCATACCCCGGCGGTTGCGCGGGTTGACCGAAAAATCGCCGTGTGTTCCACTCGGCGCGCGGAGGGTCTCATGGCACTGGTCGACATCGAGACGGGGATGACCGACGAGGACCGTGTGGTCCGCGACACCTGCCACGAGTTCGCTGCCGAGGTGCTTCGCCCCGCGGGCCGAGCGCTCGACCGGCTCTCCGACCCCGCACAGGTGATCGCGAAGGATTCCGTGCTCTGGGACGTCGTCGGACAGTACCACCGGCTCGGCCTCGGTCAGATCGCGAGCGATGCCAGCCTCGACCCGCTCGAGAAGGCACGCCTCACCTGCATCGTGAACGAGGAGCTGGCGTGGGGCGACGTCGGGCTCGCGATCACCTGCGGCCTCTCGCAGTTTCACGTGCCCTGGATCCAGCAGTGCGCGAGCGAGGAGCTGAAGCAGCGTTTCCTCTCACCAGATCGGATCACGCTCGCGTGCTGGGCGCTCACCGAGCCCGACCACGGAAGCGACACCGTGATGCTCACGGAGCCCCACTTCGCCGATCCGTCGCTTCGGGCCAACTGCGTTGCCCGCCAGGATGGGAGCGACTTCGTGATCCGCGGGCAGAAGGCGGCGTGGGTCTCGAACGGCTCGATCGCGGACGTGGCCATTCTCTTCTGCACCGCCGATCCGTCGCAGGGGATGAAGGGCGGCGCAATATTCGTGGTGCCGATGGATCTTCCTGGCGTGCGGAGGGGGCGTCCGCTCGACAAGCTCGGCCAGCGCTCCCTCAACCAGGGGGAGATCTTCTTCGACGACGTACGCGTTCCGGCCTCCTACGAGGTCGTTGGTCCCGCGGCGTACGCCATCGCGCTCGAGATGATGCTCGCGCATGCGAATGCCGCGATGGGGCAGCTCTTCGTCGGCGTCGCGCGAGCCGCGTTCGAGCTCGCGGTCGACTACGCGAAGGAGCGCGTGCAGGGCGGACGCCCGATCTTCGAGCATCAGAGCGTGCGCGCGCGCCTGTTCCGGATGTTTTCGCGGGTCGAAGCAGCGCGTGCCCTCGCACGACGCGTCTGGTCGTACACATCGACCAATCTCCCGCAGGTCCACTACTCGATCGCATCGAAGGTTTTCTGCACCAGCGCAGCTTTCGAGGTGGCGAGCGAGGCCGTGCAGATCTTCGGCGGCAATGGCCTCAGCCGCGAGTACCCGGTCGAGAAGCTCCTCCGCGATGCACGCTCCTCGATGATCGAAGATGGCTGCAACGAAGTGCTCGGCCTCGTCGCCGCATCACGTCTCTGAGAGAGGGCCATGCGGGAACGAAGCGAGATGGTGCTCGGCGACCTCATCCGGATGCGCGCCGAGAAGCTGCCCGAGCGGGATGTGCTCACCTTCGAGCACCTCGGCCTCGACGGCGGCGCCACCCCGGACGAGGTGCGTACCTACGCCGATCTCGCCACGAACGCAAACCGCATCGCGGCGGCGCTGATCCGAAAGGGCCTCGCTCCGGGCGATCGGTTCGCCATCCTGCTCCGCAACCATCCGGAGTTCGTCGAGGCGATGATCGCCGCGTCGATCGCCGGCGCGATCTTCGTGCCGATCGATCCCCGAACGAAGGGTGAGAAGCTCGCCTTCATGCTGCGCAACGCGGGCTGCGCCGGCCTCGTCTGCGCGGACGAGACCCTTGGCGAGGTCGAGGCCGTGCGGGCCGCAGCGCCCGGCGTGCGCTGGATCTTTGTCGTCGCATCGGAGGCGGCGGCGCCCGATGTTTTGGGGTTCCCCGGGGCCGAGCCGCTGCGCGCTGCGATCGAGACGCCCGCCGCGACGATCGACGTTCGCGCAGACGGCCCCATGGCGCCGCTCCAGATCATGTACACGTCGGGCACGACGGGCGATCCGAAGGGCATCGTCGGCCAGAACTTCCGCTTCTGCGCGGCACAGATGCTCGCCGGCATGTTCGGCTACGGCGAGAACGAGCGCCCCTACACGGGTCTTTCCTTCACGCACGGCAACGCTCAGGCAGTGACGCTCGCACCCGTCCTGTTTCATGGCCATCGCGGCGTCTTCAGCCGCCGCTTCACGAAGAGCCGGCTCTGGGACGTCTGCCGCCGCCACGGTGTCACGAGCTTCTCGCTCGTCGGTGGCATGGTGACCGCGCTCTACAGCGAGCCTCCGAGGCCCGACGACGCCGACAATCCCGTGCGCATGGTCGTGAGCGGCGGCATGCCGGCTGCGATCTGGGAGGCGTTCGAAAAGCGCTTCGGCGTCTCGGTCTGCGAGTTCTACGGCGCGATGGACGGCGGCGGGATGGCCTGGAAGCCCGCAGGCGTAGGCCCCGTCGGCTCCTTCGGAAAACCCATGCCCGGGATCGAGATGAAGATCCTCGACGAAGCGGGCAGCGAGTGTCCGGCGGGCGTGCTGGGCGAGATTTGCGTGCGTCCCGTGGGCGGCGAGGCGAGCGTCGAGTACTTCGGCAATGCCGAAGCGTCGAAGCGCAAGATCCGCGCGGGCTGGAACCGCAGCGGCGACTTCGGCTGGCACGACGAGGACGGCTGGCTCTTCTTCGGCCATCGCGCGGGCGGGGGCATTCGCCGCAACGGCGACTTCATCCTTCCCGGCTACGTCGAGAAGGTGATCGCCGAAGTGCCCGGTGTGACGGACGTCTACGTGTACGGCGTGCCTGCGGCCTCGGGCGCGCCGGGAGAGAAGGACGTCGTCGCTGCGGTCGCGTTCGATGCCGAAGGCCCGCCCGACGTCGCGGGCGTGTTTCGCGCCTGTCGCGCGGGCCTCGAGCCCAACTGCGTGCCGTCCTGGGTGCAGGTGGTTGGCGAGATCCCGAAGACCGCCTCCGAGAAGCCGCAGGAGCGCCTGCTGCTCGGCCGCTTCGCGCCGGACGCCGCGAACGTCTTTGCCGATCCGGGGGCGCCGGGCGCCTGATCAGAGCCCTTCGCGATGCTCGCGGACCACGCGCAGCATGCGCGCGAGCACGCGGGCGATCGCAGGGGAGGGCTCTCCGGACGGGCGCACCGGTCGGCGTCCGGGCGTGAGATCCTGCTGATCCGCGAAGCGCTCTACCAGCTCGTGGAAGTCGCGTGGCGCGAGATGGTGACGGCTTCGCATGAGACGCGCCGTCGCATAGTCGATACCGTCTCCCGTGATGCGTTCGGCCCGGTTGATGAGCGCAGCGCGCGCCGCAACCCGGGAGAGCAGCACGGGAAGGGAGCAGCCCGCGTGGCGCGCTGCCGCCTCGAGAAGGGCGCGATGCGTGCTCCCCAGCTCCCGTGCCCTCCGGAGCCGGCCGGGCGTCGCACGCCGGTCGCGGCGTGAGGCATAGCGGGAGAGCGCGACCGAGAGGATCTCATCCGGTGCCGCGCCCTCGGTTCGCTCCAGCAGACGCGCCGGAAGCTCTCGCAGCAGGTCGCGGGTGCAGTAGACCGCGTTCCACGAGAAACCGTCGGCGACACGCACGCGCCCGCGCGACGAGCGCGCCCGCTCGAACCAGGCATGGACGCGCCGAAAGCGCTGCACGCATTCCGGATCCTTTCGGAGCACACGTGCCGCGAGCTCGGGCTCGAGGCCGACCCTGCGCAGGAGCAGGAGGTTGCGCGTGCGCTCGAACTCCTGATCGAAGAGCGCGAGAATCGGATCGCTCTGGAAGCTGGCCAGCGGCTGCTTGTGCCCTTCGAGAAGGAAGTCGCGAATCTGGGCGAAGTTCTGGACGATCTGCCGCGCCTTGCGGCGCTGCTCGGGAAGGCTCGTGGACATCCGGCCGACGTCCTCGAAGCGGTACTCACGATGGTAGAGGCCGAGCTGCCGCACCGAGCCATAGTCGATGATGCCGCCGTCGGCGAGGATGTTGTCGCCGTCCCAGTCGAGCCAGCAGAAGACGTACTCGCTCTCGAAGAGGGCGGCGGTGCGGGCGAAGGTCCGCGCCGTCTGTGCCGC
>CAYOIG010000821.1:0-1800 GCA_964403915.1 uncultured Myxococcaceae bacterium | reverse complement strand
GTCGCCTACGAGCGGGGCCAGAGCGAGGATCTGCTCGCGCAGGCCGATCTTCTGGCGGAGCTCTATCCCGACTCCCTCACCGCCCGCGCGGTGCGCGTCATCGGCCTCGCCGAGACGGGACGAGCCGACGAGGAGCGCTCCGAGCTCGAAGCGATGGCGGAGGAAGGGCTCGCGGAGATCCCGGGAACGCTCGAATGGATGCTCGGGCTCGGCGTCCTGAGCGAGGCCTGCGCCGATCTCGGTCACGCCGAGATCGCCCGCAGGGTCTACGCGCTTCTCGAGCCGCGCGCGGAAGACTGGATCGTGGCCGGAAGCGGCCGCTACCTCTTCGGCCCCGTCGCCCTCCACCTCGGGAGGCTCGCGCTCACCGTCGGGGATCTCGACACTGCCGAGCGACACCTCGAAGCGGCGCTCGAGCGCGCCGAGACGATGCGGTCGCCGCCCTGGCGAGCCCACGTGCTCGCAGCCCTCGTTCTCGTCTGCGAGCAGCGCGCGACGGCCGCCGCCCGGCGGCGCGCGAAGATCTTGGCCCGGGAGGCCGCGGCCATCGCAGAAGACCTCGGCATGGCGCGCGTGCTGCGCAAGCTCGCGCGCGTGGGGCAGGCCGCCTACCCGTAACGCGTGCGGTTGCTTCGATCGGGCTCGAACGACCTGCGGTGAATCGCTCGCCGACCCGGACCGCTCAGGCAAGCGTCAGGCGATCGTAAGGGTCCGAGCTGCCGGCAAGGGGCATCCTTGCCCGAGGGAAGAGGGAGGCGCGGTGCATTCGCAGGAGCCGACATCGACCAGTTCGAAGCGAGCGCCGCGAAAGCGAGCCGCACGCAAGTCCGGGGGGGGCGCGCAGGCTCCGCAGGCATGCGATTCGCCGGCCGCGATGCCGTCGGCCGCGGCATTGCCCGTCGCCGAGACGACCTCGGCGCGGAGCGCGTGCGGGCCCGCCGACTGGCTCGCAGACGCGATCTCTCGCGTGCTCGACTCGCTCTGACTCGTCTTCGACGGGATCTCCGGATCGTCTCGCAGGCGGAGGACTCTCGCCGGCGAAGCCGAGCGCGATCAGTCCTCGGCCGGGACGAGGAATCCCTCGCGCTCGGCGGCGATCGCGAGGCGCGCGTCGAGCGTGTGCAGGAAGCGCCCTGCAGGTCTTCCCTCCGCCCACGCGAGCGCGGCGCCGAGCTGCAGCGCATCCGCAGCCCGGAGCGCGTGAACGCGGAGCAGGCGACGCGCAATTCCCTTCACGTCCTCGGCAGCGGTGATGACGTGTGAGCGCGCCAGCAGCTCATCAGAGATCCGCTCCGCCTGCGTCGCAGCACGCTCCGCGAGCAGGCCGTCCCGCACGAGTCGCCGCAGCGCCGAGACCACCTCGACGGGCGTGAGGGTCCACGTGACCGCGTCCGCGTCTTCCGCCATCCAGCGCTCCGCGCGAGAGGAGGTCGGCTGCTCGACCACGAGCGGCACCAGCGCCGAGCTGTCCCAGAACCTCACCGCCCCTCTTCTCGCTCGTCGAGGAGCGCGGCAACGACGTCCGCCTCGGCACGCGGTCGCCGCGCCAGCAGCTCGGCCGTCCAGCGCCCGCGTCCGCGGCGGATCACACCCTGCTGCTCGAGGCGCGCCAGCCACTCGGCATCGGCGCCGGCGGTCCGGCCTCCGCCTCCCGCCGGCTCGATCCGGGCGATCACCTGCTCGCGATCTCGCACCAAGAGTGACTCGCCCTTCCGGACGAGCCTGAGGTAGTGACTCAGCCGGTTCTTGAGCTCGGCGACGTTCACGGGCTTCATGGCTATTAGATAGCTATGTGGATTG
>CAYOIG010000820.1:0-28118 GCA_964403915.1 uncultured Myxococcaceae bacterium | reverse complement strand
CCTTCTCGGCGGCGTCGAAGAGGCCGCGCAGGCCGGCCGGATCGCTGCCTGCGGCGCAGCGCTCGTCGAGAGCCTGGCGCAGCGCCTGGACGCCGAGGTCGAGGACGTCCTCGAGGGAGCGCGCGAATGGCTGGGCGCCGGGGGGGGCGCTCTGTCGCGCGGCGAGCGTCTCGATGACGCCTCCGAAGACGCGCTCGATCGCCGAGCGCAGCGCCGTCCGGGTGCCGTCGTCGATGTTTGAGGAATCCGCCGCCTCGAGCACGCGCTCGACGGCGTCGCGGACGCAGTCCTCGCGGGCATCGGCGCCGCGCCGCCCGAACTCGCGCTGCACCACGCGCGTCGAACCGGGCAGCTCGTCGAGCACGAGCTGGCGAAAGCCGTGGGCAGCGCCGACACGGCGCCGGGCATCGAGGATCACGGTCGCGAAGCGGTGCAGCTCGTCGGCGCTCGCATCGGACGAGATCTCGACGCGCGCCACGCCGAGTGCAGCGAGGTCGTGGTGGATGCGCCGGATCTGCGGAGCGTCGAGGGCCACCGGCTGGCCCTGGACCCGGAGGCCTTCGCGATGCACCTCGAGGGCGAGGGCGGACGATTCCGGCAGCACAGCCTTCAGCTCCGCGAGAAACCGCTCGCCGACCGCACGCGAGCGGGTATGCGCGGCAGGGTAGAGCGGCACGATGGCGAAGATCCGCGCCATTCCGAGGAGGAGGTCTTCCGGCCGTGCCGGAGCAGGGGGGGCGGCCGAGGTCTGTGCCTCGCGGGCCGGCGTCGGCCTTTCCCTGGTTTCGTGCATGCGGGCCTCTGCGCGCACCGCGCCCCGGGTCCGCGGTCGCGAGGTCGGACAGGGCTGGATCGACCCGCCGCGGTCGCGCCTTGAGCAGCGGCGCAAGGGGCCGGGCGCTGGCCGACGGAGGGCGCTCAGGCCCCGAGACGAACCAGCGTGACGCCCTCCCCGCCGTCCTCCTGCGCTGCGGCCGCAAAGCCCTGCACGTAGGGAGAGGCAGCGAGGTGACGGCGGATGGCCTCGCGGAGGGCGCCCGTGCCGAAACCGTGGACCAGCACCAGCGCGCTCTCTCCCCGAACGGCTGCACGGTCGAGGGCCTCGTCGACGCGGGCCAGGGCCTCGTCGGCACGAAGGCCGCGAAGGTCGAGGCGCGGGCCGATCGCGTGGAGCAGGCAGTCGTCGGCTGTGGTCATGGGGAGCGGGGGAGCCGTCTGCGGGCGCCGGGCCGAGGTCGCGCGCGCTGCCGCCGCTGCGCCGAGCTGGGCTGCGGGAATCTGTAGGCGTGCGCCGCCGACCTGCACCAGGGCGCGTCCGTGGCGATCGGGGAGCGCGAGCAGCACGCCGCCGCCACCGCCGCGCACGCGCACCGCGTCGCCGGCATGGGCCCGGCGCCAGTCGATCGCATCGAGCGGCTCTTCCTCCGGCGGCGGGCCGAGGGTCGCCGCGGCGCTCTCCTGCGCCTGCGTCGCCAGCGCGTGCAGGCGCTCGCGGGCGTGTGCCGCTTCGCGTGCCCCGCCTCCGCGCTGAAGATCGCGGATGACGGCCGCCACCTGCGCGTGAGCGTCGCGAAAGGCGCGGTCGAGATCCTGCCGCATCTCGCGATGGAGAGCGTCTCGGCGCGCCTGGAGCTGCTCGAGCCGCTCGCGGTACTCGGCGCGGGTCGCCTCCGACTCGGCGCGCAGCCGCTGCGCCTCGCGCTGTTCGGCTTCGAGGCTGACCCGGCTCGCGCTCAGCTCGGTGAGCAGCCGGTCGAGCTGCCGATCCTCGCGGTCGAGCAGCGCGTTCGCGCGCCCCAGCACGCCCGGATCGATGCCCATGCGTGCGGCCACGGCCATGGCCGAGGAGACCCCCGCCACGCCGACCCGCATCCGGTAGGTGGGGGCGAGCGTCTCGGGATCGAACTCGAAGCTCGCATTGAGGAAGCGAGCGTCCACGCCGGCCATCTCCTTCAGCAGATTGAAGTGCGTGGTGGCGACGACGCGGGCGCCTGCGTCGGCCAGTCGTTCGAGGAGTGCCTGTGCGAGCGCGGCGCCCTCGCTCGGATCCGTACCCTGACCCACCTCGTCGAGCACGACGAGCGTGCGCATCGAGGCCTCCGCGACGATGCGCGCCAGGTTCGCCACGTGCGCCGAGAACGTGGAGAGGCTCTCGCGCAGGTCCTGCTCGTCGCCGATGTCGGCCAGCAGGGCGTCTACGAGATCGACCCGTGCGCCGGGCCCTGCCGCCACGTGCAGGCCCGCGCGCACGAAGAGCGCGGCCAGCGCCACCGCCTTCATGAGCACGGTCTTGCCGCCCGCGTTCGGTCCGGAGAGCACCAGCACGCGTGTGGTGCCGTCGAGGCGAACGTCGTTCTCGACCACGTTCTCCGCGGGGAGCAGCGGGTGGCGGAGCTGCGGCAGCCGGAAGATGCCTTCCTCACCGACCTCCGGCTCCGTCGCCTGCATCTCGCGGGAGAGGGCGCCGCGCGCGAAGGCGAGATCGAGATGCTGGAGGGCATCGAGATTCGCCTCGATCGCGGGCAGCGCCGCGGCTGCCCGTGCCGAGAGCTCACGCAGGATCCGGAGCGTCTCCCGCTGCACCGTGAGCTCGGCGCGTTTCAGGCGGTTGCTCGTCTCGATCACGGCCTCGGGCTCGATGAACAGGGTGCTCCCCGAACTCGACTCGTCGTGAACGATGCCGCGTACGCGGCCGCGCGCATCGGCGCGCACGGGCAGCACGTGACGGTCGCTGCGCAGCGTGACGAATGCGTCGGAGAGGCTCGGTGCAATCTCTGGGTCCTGCAGAAACGAGGCCATGCGACGCTGCACTTCGGCCGCGAGCTGGCGGGCGCCCGCGCGTGCCTCCGCGAGCGCAGGCGAGACCGCATCGCGCACCTCTCCCTCTGCGTCGAAGCTGGCTTCGATCTCGCTCTCGAGCTCCCGCAGCTCGACCAGCGAGTCCGCCACGGCGGCCAGGCGAGGCGCCTCGGCCGCCCGCCGCGAGAAGAAGTGCCGGACCGCATGGAAGGCCGATAGCGCGGACGCGAGATCCTGCAGCGCGTGTGCGGTGAGCACCCCCTGCTTGCCGAGCAGGCGTAGCACCGGCGCGAGCTCCGGGATGCCGCCCAGGGGAGGCGGGCCCGGTCCGTCGAGAAGGGTCCTGGCCTCACTCGTCTCGAAGAGCCGGGCGCGTGCCTCCTCGGGCTCGGTCTCGAAGAGGTCGCCCGCTACGCTGCCCTCGTCGCTGGCCGCGCAGCGCGCGCGCCCGCTCGGCGTGCGCGCATGCTCGTGAAGACGTTCCAGCACCTGCGGCCATTCGAGGCGCCCGAGGATCTTCTCGGAGACGCGAAAGCTCAGAGCGCCCGCATCCCGGTGATGTGCTCGCCGAGAATCAGCGTGTGCACGTCGTGGGTTCCCTCATAGGTGCGAACCGTCTCGAGATTCACCATGTGCCGCATCGAGGCATAGTCGTCCACGATGCCGTTGGCGCCGAGCAGGTCACGAGACTCGCGGGCGATGCGGAGCGCGACGTCGACGTTGTTCATCTTCGCCATGGAGACCATCGTGTGGTGGAGCCGGCCCTCGTCCTTGAGACGCCCGACGCGAAGCGCGAGGAGCTGGCCCTTCGTGATCTCGGTCAGCATGAAGACCAGCCGCTGCTGCGCGATCTGCTTCGAGGCCAGCGGCCCTCCCTGAACCACGCGCTCCTTCGCGTAGCGGAGCACCTCGTCGTAGCAGGCCATGGCGGCGCCGAGAGCCCCCCACGCGATGCCGTAGCGCGCCTGGGTGAGGCAGGAGAGGGGCCCCTTCATGCCGGCGACGCCGGGAAGCAGGTTCTCGTCGGGCACTTCGACATCGGAGAGGAAGAGCTCCGAGGTGACCGAAGCGCGCAGCGAGAGCTTGCCCTTGATGTCGCGGGCCTCGAAGCCCGGCGTGCCACGCTCGACGAGAAAGCCGCGGATGCCCTCGTCGGTGCGAGCCCAGACGAGCGCCACGTCGGCGACGCTGCCGTTGGTGATCCAGCGCTTGGTGCCGCTGAGCACCCAAGCTTTGCCGCGCTTCTCCGCGCGCGTGCGCAGGCCCGAGGCGTGGCTTCCGAAGTCGGGCTCGGTGAGGCCGAAGCAGCCGATGGCGTGACCCGCGGCGAGGCGCGGCAGCCAGCGCTCCTTCTGCGCATCGGAGCCGTAGGCGTGGATGGGG
Organism: uncultured Myxococcaceae bacterium; assembly: GCA_964403915.1. Classification (GTDB taxonomy): domain Bacteria; phylum Myxococcota_A; class UBA9160; order UBA9160; family UBA9160; genus MYXO. The sequence continues at coordinate 23,936 of CAYOIG010000820.1, read as the reverse complement.
TACATCACGAGCCCGCCCTGCACCGACGCGAAGGAGCGCAGGCCGGAATCGCCGCGCTCGAGCTCCTGCATCACCAGGCCATAGGCCACGTTGTTCATGCCGGCGCAGCCGTAGCCGTGGAGGTTCGCGCCGAAGAGGCCGAGCTCGGCCATGCGCGGAACGAGCTGCATCGGGAAGGCGCCGTCCTGGCGCACGTACTCCTGCACGAGCGGCAGGAAGTCCTTCGAGACGAACTCGCGCACGGTGTCGCGAGCGAGGCGCTCCTCCTCCGCGAGCAGATCGTCGAGGTGCAGGAAATCGGGCGAGTCGAAGCTGGCCAAGGAGAGCCTCCGCGCGTGGACGGCGGAGGATAGCCCCGACCGCGGGACACACCGACGGAGTGTCGCGCTGGCCTCCCCCCCGAGTTCAGCGCGACACCCCGCGGCGGATCCTCAGGCCTCGGGTGTCTCGATGTCCTTCTCGAGCTCGCGCAGCTTGCGGGAGATCTGGCTCAGCTTGCGGTCGATGCGCTCGAGATCTCCCCGGGAGGCGATCTGGAAGGCGCCAAGGACGGTTTCGACCCGGGATCCGAGCTCGCGCGAGACGTCCTCGCGCAGGGTGGCGGCCCGCTTCACGAGCGGGAGCTTCTCGGCACGCGCGACGAGGCGCGCGACCTCCTTCTGGGTTCGCTGCTCGAGCTTCCGGCGGCGGGCCGAGAGATCCTTCTCGACGGTCTTGCGCCGGGCATCGATCTGCTTCTGGAGCTTCTGGATGCGGCGGTTGGCATCGTTGACGACGGTCCGGACGCGTTCGACGCCGGTCTCGACGAGGCTCTGCTGGGCCATGGGGTTCTCCTGCAGCGCGGGGCTGCTCGTTGCTGTCCCAGGATAACACATCGCGTCATTTCAGCAAGGCGCGATGCGTCATGTCCCGGCCCGAGGGCCGGTTCCCAGGCCCGTCGCTAGAGCCGGACGAGGGCGCAGGCCCAGGTGAAGCCCGAGCCGAAGGCGGTCATGGCGACCACGGAGCCGGGCTTCGCAAGGCCGGAGGTCCGGGCCTCCGAGAGCAGGATCGGGAGCGCTGCGGCCGAGCAGTTGCCGTAGCGGTCGATGTTGTTGAGGCATTTCTCGGGCGGGATGCCCATCTGTCCGACCACGTACTCGTTGATGCGCAGGTTCGCCTGGTGGAAGAGAAAGACGTCCACGTCCTCGAGCTTCATGCTCGCGGCCGAGAGCGTCTCGCGAAGCACCTCGGGCATGCGCGTCACGGCGTGCTTGAAGACGAACTTGCCGTCCATCTTCGGGTAGATCCGGCCGTCGTCGATCATCTCGTGCGTGATCCGGTAGGGAGCCAGGCCGCAGCCCGGCGCCTCGATCCAGAGCCGTTTCGCATGCCGGCCCTCGGCGTGCATGCGGATCTCGAGAATTCCGGCCGGATCGGCCGCTTCGGGGTTCGCCTCCACCACCACGGCGCCGGCTCCGTCGCCGAAGAGCACGGCGACGTCGCGTCCGCGCGTCGCGAGCTCGATGCCCATGGAGTGTTTCTCGGCACCTACCACGAGCACGCGGCCGAACTGGCCCGCGCGAATGAAGCTGTCGGCGGCGGCGAGTGCGTAGAGAAACCCGCTGCACTGCGCGCGCAGATCCATGCACGGGATCTCGGGAGCGCCGAGCCGCTCGTGCAGGAAGAACGACGTTCCCGGGAACTCGTGCTGGGCCGAGAGCGTCGCGAGCAGGATGCAGTCGATCTCGCCGATCTCGCGCTTCGCATCGGCCAGCGCGCGCACGGAGGCGTGATGGGCGAGGTCGGCCGGCGTTTCGTGCTCACCACCGAAACGGCGCTCCACGATGCCGGAGCGCTGCCGGATCCATTCGTCGCTGGTGTCCATCAGCTTCGCGAGATCGTCGTTCGTCACCACGCGCTCGGGGACGAAGAAGCCGGTGCCCGCGATCCTGGTTCTCCTCATCTGACGTGTCCCCCTCCGGCCGCCAGGGCCTCGAGCCCCGCGTGCATGGCCGGTCGATCGATCCCGTCCTCGAAGAGCAGGGCGGCCGCCCGCTCCAGGAGCGCGTGCAGCCCCGAACCGTGAAGCGCCGAGATTGCCACCGCACGGTACTGCTCCGCCAGCGCCGCGCCCTCTCCCGGGGGGAGGCGGTCGATCTGGTTGAAGACGAGCAGCTCCGGCGTCTCCGAGAGACCGATCTCTCCCAGCACGCGTCGCACGGCCGCCATGCGGCGCTCGAGATCGGGGGCCGATGCATCGACGACGTGCAGGAAGAGATCCGCTTCCTCCAGCTCCTCGAGCGTGGCGCGGAAGGCCGCCATCAGATCGGGCGGGAGGTCGCGGATGAAGCCGACGGTGTCGGTGACGATCACGTTGCGGTCGCGCGGGAAGCGCAGGCGCCGCGAGGTCGGATCGAGCGTCGCAAACATGCGGTCCTCGACGTGGACCTCGGTGGCGGTGAGCGCGCGCAACAGCGTGCTCTTTCCGGCATTCGTGTAGCCGACGATGGAGAGCACGGGCAGGCCGCGCCGGCTGCGCGCGCGCCGGCGTCCCTCGCGCTCCCGGCGCAGGCCGAGCAGCTCTCGCTCGAGGCGCGCGATGCGGTCGCGGACGCGGCGGCGGTCCACCTCGAGCTTCGTCTCGCCGGGCCCGCGCCCGCCGATACCGGCGCCGAGGCGCGAGAGGCCGAGATCCTGCTGCGCGAGCCGTGGCAGGCGATATTTCAGCTGTGCCAGCTCGACCTGCAGCTTGCCATCCCGCGTGCTGGCACGCTGCGCGAAGATGTCGAGGATGAGCTGCGTGCGATCGATCACGCGCAGCTCCATGCGTTCGCCGAGATTTCGCGCCTGCGTGGGGGTGAGGTTCTGATCGAAGATCACGAGATCCACACCCTGCTGGAAGGCCCGGATCACCACCTCCTGCAGCTTGCCTTCGCCGAGGGCGTATTTCGGATCGACACGCGGGCGGTGCTGCGCGACCACGTCCACGACCGAAACCCCTGCCGAGCGTGCGAGCTCCCTCAGCTCGTCCTGCGCCGCCTCCGTATCCTCATCGCGGCGTCCCACCGTCACCGAGACGAGCAGCGCACGCTCGCCTTCCCCGACCTTCCGCGTGCGGGTCGTTCGCGCGAGCTCTTCCTCCAAATCGCGAATGAAGCGCTGGAAGTCGAGATCGAGGAGGGAGGGCGGCCGGGGCTCGAGCTGCTGCACCGTGGCGCCCTCGTCGTTGGCGGCGCGCAGCGTGGCCGTGAAGGCGCGGCCCGGCAGGCCGTCCGCGCCGGCTGAGACGCTGACCATGGCGTCGAGGCGCAGCAGCGCGAGGTCGGTGAGATCGTCGCGGGTGAGGCCTTCGTCGCCCAGGTGGGTATGGATGCAGCGCAGGCCCCGCAAGCGGCCCGGACCGGCGCGCATCCGCCCCCAGTCCGGGAGCTCGATGGAGCGCGTGCCGCCCACCATGGCATGGGTGACGGCTCCCCGGCGGTCGACGAGCACGCCCACCTGACGCCCCGTGGCGCGGCTCAGCTCGGTCAGCTCGCGGGCGAGCTCGTGGGTGATCAGGCGGTCTGCGGGAAGCTGGCGGCGAAGGAGACGCTCGAGCTGGCGAACCTGGGTGGCCCGGAGGCCCTGGGTGTTGCCAAAGACTCGGATCGCGGAATTCCTCGCCGGCGGAAGGCCGATGCCCCAATCTAAGAGCACGCCGGCCTCGGGGCAAGAGATTCCCGCGGGGATTCCGCCTCGGGAGAGATTCAGCTCCCCCGTCGCCGGGCGCCGGCGTTACACTGGCCGGCTTTCTGTTCAACGGACGGGCCGGCGCCACCGATGAAGGGTGCGCGGCGCAGGCTCGCCGGGCGGAGGGTGCAGATGGGCTCCGGCGTCGCCGGTCTCGCGGTCGTCGTGCTGGCAGCGGGCAAGGGAACCCGCATGAAGTCGGGCCGGGCGAAGGTCCTGCACGAGATCGCAGGCCGCCCCCTGCTCGGCTACCCGCTGGCGGTGGCCGAGGCGCTCGGCCCGGAGCGTCTCGTGGTGGTGATCGGCCGCGACGCCGATCTCGTGCGCGAGCGCTTCGAGGGACGCGCCCGCTTCGTGCTGCAGGCCGAGCAGAAGGGCACCGGTCACGCGGTGCTCGTGGCGCGCGCCGCGCTCGCGGATTTCACGGGCGACGTCCTCATCCTGTACGGGGACACCCCGCTGCTGCGGGAGACGACCCTCCGGCACATGCTGGACGTGAAGGCCTCCCGCCAGGCCGATCTGGTGCTGCTCTCGGCCCTGGTACCGCTGCCCGGACGCGTCGTGCGTGACGCTGCGGGGCGTGTTGCGCGCATCGTCGAGATGACGGACGCGACGCCCGAAGAGCTCGCGATCCCCGAGGGCAATACCGGCGTCTATCTCGTCTCGTCGGAGCTGCTTTGGAAGGCCCTGGCGCAGGTCGACGACCGTAACGAGCAGGGCGAGATCTACCTGACCGACGTCGTGGCCCGGGCCGTCGCCGAGGGGCGACGCGTCGAGGCGCTGGTGCTCGGCGACGCCGACGAATCCCTCGGCATCAACACGCGCGCCGAGCTGGCGCGCGCCGCCGTGGTGGTGCGAGCGCGCAAGAACGAGGCGCTGATGGCGAGCGGCGTCACCCTCGTCGATCCCGCGACCACCTACGTCGATGCGGACGTCGAGATCGGATGCGACTCGCTGCTGGAGCCCGGTGTCATGATCACCGGCTCCTCGCGTCTCGGCGCGGACGTGCACGTGAAGGCGCATACGGTGATCGAGTCGAGTCGCCTCGACGATGGCGTCGTGATCGGTCCCATGGCCCACCTGCGCCCCGGCACCCGTCTCGGGGCGCGCGTTCGCGTCGGGAACTTCGTCGAGATCAAGAACAGCAACCTCGGCGAGGACACCAAGGCCGATCATCTCAGCTACATCGGCGACGCCGACGTCGGCCCCCATGCGCACTTCGGCTGCGGCGTCATCACCGTGAACTACGACGGCGTGAGCAAGAGCCGGACCACGGTCGGGGAAGGCGCCTTCGTCGGCTGCAACTCGAACCTGATCGCGCCGGTCACGCTCGAAAAGGACGCCTACGTGGCGGCCGGCTCGACGGTGACGCAGGACGTCCCGGCAGGGGCGCTCGCCGTGGCGCGGGAGCGGCAGCGCAACGTCGAAGGCTGGCGCGCGCGGCGTCCCTCGAAGAAGAAGGGCTGAGCAGAAGGAGGCGCCACGGGGCGCCCCACGGAGGCGAAGCATGTGCGGAATCGTCGGCTACATCGGTCGTGAGGAGCGGGCCTCGGAGGTGCTGATGGACGGCCTGCGCCGTCTCGAGTACCGCGGCTACGACTCGGCCGGCATCGCCGTGCTCGAGAGCGGTCTCTTCGCCGTACGACGCGCCGAGGGCAAGCTCGCGAACCTCGAACGAGTGCTGCGCACGCAGCCGCTCGAGGGCCGCGTGGGCATCGGCCACACGCGCTGGGCGACGCACGGAAAGCCCTCCGAGCGCAACGCACACCCGCACCGCTCGGGCCCCGTGGTCGTGGTGCACAACGGCATCATGGAGAACTACCGCGAGATCCGCGCCGAGCTCGAGGCGGCGGGGCGCCACATCGCCTCCGACACGGATACCGAGCTGATCGCCCACCTGATCCACGCCAATCTCGACCAGGGCCGCGACCTCGTGACGGCGGTGCGCGAGGCCTGCGGGCGCGTCACCGGCTCCTACGCCTTCGGCGTGGTCTCGGAGACCGATCCCGAGCACATCGTCGTGGCCAAGCACGGCGGCAGCCCGCTCATCCTCGGTCTCGGCGAGCACCAGACCTTCCTCGCGAGCGACATTCCGGCGATCCTGCCCTACACGCGCCAGATGATCTTTCTCGATGACGGCGAGTTCGCCGTGCTCTCCGAGGAGGGCGTGCAGGTGCTCGACCGCGCGGGCCGGCCGCAGGATCGGGAGCCGAAGCCGATCCAGTGGGATCCGATCGCGGCGGAGAAGGGCGGCTACGACCGCTTCATGCAGAAGGAGATCTTCGAGCAGCCGCGCGCGATCATGGACACCATCGGAACGCGCGTTCTCGAAGAGGAAGCCGACCTCGACCTCGACGGCATCGATCTCTCGCCCGCCCGCGTCAAGGACGTGCAGCGGATCTATCTCGTGGCCTGTGGTACGGCCTGGCATGCCTGCCTCGTCGGCAAGTACATGATCGAACAGCTCGCCGGCATCCCGGCCGAGGTCGATCTCGCCAGTGAGTTCCGCTATCGCGGGCCCATCCTCGACCCCGGAGTGCTCGTGATCCCGGTCTCGCAGTCGGGAGAGACCGCCGACACGCTCGCGGCGCTGCGCGAGGGCAAGCAGAAGGGCTCCCGCGTGCTGTCCGTCTGCAACGTGCGCGACTCCACGATCGCGCGCGCGAGCGACGACGTGCTCTACACCCACGCCGGGCCCGAGATCGGCGTGGCCTCCACCAAGGCGTTCACGACGCAGCTCGTGGCGCTCTACATGCTGGCGACGAAGCTCGGTATCGCGCGTGGGCGCATCGGTCCGGACGAAGCGCGCCAGCGACTGGCGGAGCTGACGCGGCTGCCGCGTCTCGTCGAGCAGGCGCTTCAGCTCGACGCGCCGGTGCGCGAGATCGCCCACCGCTACATGAAGGCGCGGGACACGCTCTTCCTCGGCCGCGGAATCATGTTCCCGATCGCCCTCGAGGGTGCGCTCAAGCTGAAGGAGATCTCCTACATCCACGCCGAGGGCTACGCCGCCGGCGAGATGAAGCACGGGCCCATCGCGCTCATCGACGAGAACATGCCAGTGGTCGTGATTGCGACGAAGAGCGCGGTCTACGACAAGGTGGTCTCGAATCTCGAGCAGGTGCGAGCGCGCGATGGTCGGGTAATCGCGATCGCGACCGAGGGCGACGAGGAGATCCGCGCGAAGTGCGACGAGGTCGTCTTCGTCCCCGATCTCGGGCCCTACCTGACGTCCGTGCTCGTGACCGTTCCGCTCCAGCTCTTCGCCTACCACGTGGCGACGCTCAAGGGCACGGACGTCGACCAGCCGCGCAACCTCGCGAAGAGCGTGACGGTCGAGTAGGGCCGGGATGCACCACGCGGCGGGCGTTGAGCCCGGTGACGCGGGCCGGTAGCCTCTGTCCGAGCCCCCCGACTTCGTGCCCCGGCCCGTGCAGGAGACGCCGCCCTTGCAAGCCTCTTCCCTTCTCGAGGGCCTCAACCCCGAGCAGCGCCGGGCCTGCGAGGTCACCGAAGGCCCGCTTCTCGTGCTGGCGGGCGCCGGCAGCGGCAAGACGCGCGTTCTCGTCCACCGCATCGCCTACCTGATCGGCGCCTGCGGCATCCCGCCCGAAAGCATCCTCGCCGTCACCTTCACCAACAAGGCGGCGGGCGAGATGCGGGAGCGCGTCGAGAAGATCCTTGGTCCCGAGGCCGCGGGCGTCTTCGTCTCCACCTTCCACTCCTCGTGCGTTCGGATCCTGCGGCGTGACGCGGGGCATCTGGGGCTCACGCGGGGCTTCGCCATCTACGACGAGGCCGACAGTCTCGCCAGCGTGAAGGAGGCGCTCCGGCGCCTCGGTCTCGATCCCAAGCTCTTCGAGCCCCGGCGCCTGCGCTGGCGCATCGACCAGTGGAAGAATGCAGGCGTGCTTCCGGACCGGGCCGCCGCGGTCGCGGCGGATCTCGACGCGAAGCGCTCGGCCGAGGTCTACGCCGCCTACCAGCGCGTGCTCGCCGAGCAGAATGCCCTCGACTTCGGCGATCTCATCCTGCAGACGACCGAGCTCTTCGCGCGCTTCCCGGAGGTGCTGGCGTGGTACCGGCGGCGCTGGCAGTACGTGCTGGTGGACGAGTACCAGGATACGAACCGCGTTCAGTATCGACTCGTGAAGCAGCTCTCGGACGAACACCGGAACCTGTGCGTCGTCGGAGATCCCAACCAGTCGATCTACGGCTGGCGCGGCGCCGACGTTCGCAACATCCTCGACTTCGCGAGCGATCACCCCGACGCGCGCGTCGTAAAGCTGGAGCGCAACTACCGCTCCACCCGGCCGATCCTCGGCGCAGCCTCCGCGGTGGTTGCGAACAACGGCGGGCCTCAGGCGAAGCTCTGGACGGAGCGCGAGGACGGCGAGCCGGTTCGGCTCTACGAGGCGGAAGACGATCGCGACGAGGCGCAGTTCGTGATTCGGCAGATCCTGATCGCAGCGCGGGAGGAGGGCCGAACCTTCGGCGAGTTCGCGATCTTCTACCGCACGAACGCGCAGTCGCGGGCCTTCGAAGAGGCGCTGCTCGAATACGACGTGCCCTACGCGGTGGTGGGCGGCGTGCGCTTCTACGAGCGCGCCGAGGTGAAGGACGCGCTCGCCTACCTGCGGGTGCTGGTGAACCCGGCGGACGGCATGGGCCTGCGGCGCATCCTCAACAACCCGCCGCGGGGGATCGGCAAGGCGACGCTGGAGCGTGCGGAGGTGCTCGCAGCCGAGCGCGGCGTGACGCTGCTGATAGCGCTGCGGGCGATGGCCGGTGATCCCGGCGGGGCGCGTTCGGCCGCAAAGCTCCGCGAGTTCATCGCACTCCTCGACGGTCTGGCTGCCGAGATCCCCGAGCTGGCGCCGGCCGAGGCGCTCGCTCGCCTGCTCGACCGCACCGGCTACCTCGAGCATCTGGCACGGCAGGCAACGCCCGAGGCGGAGGCCCGCGTCGAGAACCTGCGCGAGCTCCTGGCCGGCGCCGAGGATTTCGCGGCCGCCAACGCCGACGACGGCGACCGCTCTCCCATCGAGCTCTTTCTCGATCAGGTCGCGCTGGTGAGCGACCTCGATGCCTGGGCGGGGCGGACCGACCGCGTGTCGTTGATGACCGCGCACACGGCGAAGGGCCTCGAGTTTCCCGTGGTGTTCCTGGTGGGTCTCGAGGAGGGGCTGCTGCCGCATGCTGCGTCGCTGAGAGACGCGACCGGAATCGAGGAGGAGCGGCGCCTCTGCTACGTGGGGATGACCCGCGCCATGGAGCGGCTCACGCTCACCTGCGCGTCCGAACGCCGTCGCTACGGGACGCGAACGTTCTCGGCGCCGTCGCGCTTTCTTGCCGAGATTCCGCGTGAGCTGGTGCTGTCCGGCGCTGCGGGCGAGATGCCGGAGCGGCGGCGATCGCGCGACGCGGGTCGCGCCCTCGACTACTCTCTCGGCCACGAGCCCGCCGAGCAGGCGGGCTCGATCCGGGCGGGGCTCCGCGTGCGGCACCCCATCTTCGGCGAGGGCTCGGTCACGGCGGTGCGCGGCGCCGGGCAGGGACAGAAGCTCGACATCCGCTTCGATCGGGTGGGAGTGAAGACCGTGCTGGTGCGCTTCGCCAACCTCGAGCCGGTCTGAGAGCGGCGCCCATGTCGCTGCTGCCCGGTCTCGATCTGATCCACGGACGCACGCTGGCGTCGAGCTTCGACGCGTTCGCGCGGGTCCACCTGCTGCGCGCGGGCCTCCGGCTCGGGCTCTTCGAGGTCCTGCGCAGGCCCCATGATGCCGACGCGCTGGCTTCGCGTCTCGGCCTCGCAGACGATCTCGTCCGCTCCTGGCTCACGGCTTCCGAGCGCGTTGGGCTCGTGCACGCGGTCCCTGCGGGCTTCCAGATCACGGATTTCACGCGCTGGCTCCTCGACGCGCCCGAGGCCGCTGCGCTCCACGCCATGCTCGATCAGGTGGTGCTCGGCTGGGGGCCGCGCTTCGAGGATCTGCCGCAGCTCATGAAGGGCGGGCAGCGGCCTCACTACGGGAGCCCGGAGGAGGCCCAGCGCGTGGCGGCCGCGTCACGGGCCGTCGAGAGCAGGGCGCTGGCGGCCCTCGCCCGGGTTCCGGGAGCCCGTGCCGCGCGCCGCGTCCTCGACGTCGGCTGCGGGCACGGAAGCTATCTCGCGGGCTTTCTCACGCATTACCGCGACGCGCAGGGTCTGGGCGTCGATCTCGACCCCGCCGTCGCGGAGGAGGCTCGGAGCCGGCTGCGGGAGGCCGAGGTCTGGCGGCGCGGCGAGATCCGCGTCGGCGACTTCATGACCATGGATCTGCCGAGCCGCTTCGATCTCATCCTGCTCAACAACAACCTCCACTACTTCGCGCCGGCCGAGCGCGGTGCCCTGCTGCGGCGGGTGATCTCCCGGTTGACACCAGGCGGTGTTGTTGCGATCCAGACCGGTGTCGTGGAGTCCGGAACCGTGGCGCGTCTGCTCGGAACGGGCGCCGGAATGGCGATCTTCGACCTCTTCTTGCGCACCCACGCGAATCTGCACGGCCTTCCGGATCTCGCCGCGCTGCACGAGAGCCTGCGCGTCGCCGGCTTCGAGAGCACCGGAGAGGTGACCGTGCTGCCGGGCGGCAGCTCGCGCTACGTCTGGGCGCGCGCGCCGCGCCCAGACGTAGCGGCTGCGCCGGTCGCCTGAGTCCTGGAAGCGTCGTTCTCGATGCCGCCCGCACTCCACGACCACGCCGTCACGCTGCTGGACGGCAGCCCCGTGGCCCCGGGCGTGGCGCCGTGCCCGCTCTGCGCTGGCGGCGAGTCGCGGCCTCTGTTCGCGGTGGAGGGCTGCGCATCTCCCGTGGTGGTGTGCCCGGCCTGTGGCCTCGCGCGTTTCGAGCCGGTGCCGGCCGACGAGGAGCTCGCGCGCTTCTATCCGGACGCCTACTACGGAGATCCCGGGATCAAGTTCCAGCCTCTCGTCGAGCGCGTGGTGCGCGCCATCGGCAGTCGCCATATCCGCTTCCTCGCGCGCGGCGTTCCGCCCGGCGGCCGGATCCTCGACGTCGGCTGCGGGCGCGGCGTGCTGCTCGCCGAGCTCGCCGATCGCGGCTTCGAGGTGCACGGCGTCGAGCGCAGCGCGGCTGCGGCGCTCGGGGCCGATCCGCGCGCACGGATTCGGATCGCTCCCGATCTCGCCGCCGCCGGCTACCCGCCGGACTTCTTCGATGCCGTCTTCGTCTGGCACGTGCTCGAGCACCTGCGCGAGCCCATTGCGGCCGTGCGCGAGATGCACCGCATCCTGCGACCGGGCGGCAAGCTGGTGGTGGCTGTGCCCAACCTCGCGAGCCTGCAGGCGCGCTGGGCGGGGCCGGCGTGGTTTCATCTCGATCTGCCGCGGCACGTCTTCCACTTTCCGCTGCCGGCGCTGCGCCGACTGCTCGTGCAGGAGGGTTTCGACCGCGCGTCGGAGCACCACTTCTCGCTGCGGCAGAATCCGTTCGGCTGGATCCAGAGCAGCCTGAACCGCCGGCGAGATCTCCCGCGCAACGGCCTCTACACCCTCCTCCACCGTCGAGCACCGTCCGATCCCCCTCCCTTCGATGCCGCCACGCGGCGCCGGCTGCTCCTGGGCGGCGCGCTCCGGCTGCCTCTCGCGCTCGTGCTCACCTTCGCCGAGGCGGCACTGCGCTCGGGAGCGACGGTGCACGTGGTGGCGCGCAAGATTCCGGCATGAGCCGAGACGGCCCCCGTCTTCCGGTCTCCGAGGCCGCCGTTCTCTGGCTCGCCTTCGCCGCGGCGAGTCTGCTCGTCTACGCCCCCGCGCTCGAAGGCCCCTTCGTCTCGGACGACCTGCACTACGTCGCGACCAACCCCTACGTCCATGCGCTCACGCTCGAGAACGTGCGACAGATCCTCGATCCGTGGAGCCCGGCGAGCGTCTTCGTCGTCAACTACACGCCGCTGCACCTGCTGCTCCACGCGTTCGCCTGGAGCGCGTTCGGGCCGGCTGTCCTCGGCCACCACCTGCTCAACGTGCTGCTGCACGCGCTCGGCTCGGTGCTGCTGGTGGCGGTATTCCGTGCCTCGGGCATCGGACGCCTCGCCGCCGTCGCGGGAGGAGCCCTCTTCCTGCTCCATCCAGTGAACGTCGAGGCCGTGGCCTGGATCTCGCAGCTCAAGACGACCTCCTGCTTCGTTCTCTCGCTCTCGGCGCTGCTCGCCTTTCCCGCAGCGCCGGCGCTGGCAACGCTGCTGTTCTTCCTGGCTCTCCTCGCGAAGCCGACGGCCGCCTTCCTGCTCCCGGTTGCGGTCGTCCTGGTCTGGGTTCGGCTCTGGCGGGCGCAGCCGCCCGTGCGGCATCTGCTCTGGCTCGGTGTGTGGACGGTGGGCTTCGCGCTGCTCGCAGTCGCGCAGCTCGAGGTGAACCGCCGCTCGGGCACGCCGGATGCCGCGCTCGCTGCCGAGGGCCTCGCGCGGCTCGCCCCCGTGGCGGTGATCGCCCTGCGCTACCTCGTGATGTCGGCCACGTCGCTGGGCGTATCGGCCTTTCACGAGCCCGAACGGATGGTCTCCCTCTCCAGCCCGTGGCTCCTCACCGCGCTGCCGCTGCTCGCGCTCCTCGCCTTCCGGGCCGGCTGGAGCCTGCTCCGGCGGCGCGAGGAGGCCGTCTACTGGACGTGGGCGGCCGCCTCCTTCGCGCCCGTCTCGCAGATCTTCCCGTTCCTCTACCCGATGGCAGACCGCTACCTCTACTTCATCCTGCCGGGGCTGCTCGGGGCCGTGCTGCTGGCAGCGCGAGCGCTCTTCCCGGGCCCCCGCGCGCGGCGCGCGGGCCTCGTGCTCGCCGCGGTGCTCTGCGTCGTCTTCGCCCAGCGAAGCCACGTGCGGGCCGAGATCTGGAGCAATCCCGCGCTCCTGCTCGCGGACGCCGCGCGGCACTACCCCGACGGCGTCTCTGCAAACGTACTGCGGGCAAAGCGTGCGGCGCAGGAGGGCGACGCCGGTCGCGCGGTGGCGGCGCTGCGCGCAGCGCAGGCGCGGGGCTTCAACCGCTTCGAGCAGCTCGAGAGCGATCCGGCCTTTGCGGAGATCCGGACCGATCCGCGTTTTCGCGCCGTCGTCAGGGATCTCGCCGGCTGGTGGATCGAACACTACGAACGGCTGGAGCATCCGACGCAGATGGAGCTTCGCGTGCGCGGCCTCGCGCACCTGGCGCGGGGCGAGGAGCCGGAGGCGATCGCGGCGCTCGAGGCCGCCCTCGAGCGCGGCGGGCCCATCGACGAGCGGGTTCGCGCCGAGCTCGCCGAAGTGCGTCGGAGGGCGCCACGCTGACCGCTCTTCCTGCGGCTGGTAGCATGCGGCCCGTGAGGACGCGTCCGCAATCACCGCTCGTATCGGTCGTGGTTCCGGTCCTCGACGAGGAGGAGTGCGTCGGCGAGCTCGCGCGCCGCATCCGCAGCTCTCTCACCGCGATCGGCGCGCGCTACGAGATCCTGTTCGTGGACGACGGCAGCCGCGACGCCACGCCGGAGCGCATCCTCGAGCTCCGGGCCGGAGACGAAGGCATCCGCTGCATTCGCTTCACGCGCTCCTTTGGTCATCAGTCGGCGCTGCTGGCGGGGCTGCGCTTCGCGCAGGGAGATGCGGTCGTCACCATGGACGGCGATCTCCAGCATCCTCCCGAGCTGCTGCCCCGACTGATCGAGGCCTGGCGCGACGGCGCAGACGTGGTCCACGCCATCCGCCGCGAGCCGGGCGGGCAGGGGCGGGGCTTCAAGGACCGCAGCAGCGCGCTCTTCTACCGCGTGATCAACCGGCTCGGTGCGGTTCCCGTGCCGCCGGGAGGCGCCGATTTCCGTTTGCTCGACCGGCGTGCCCTGCGCGCGCTCAACGAGCTGCCCGAGCATTTCGCCTTCCTGCGCGGGCTCATCCCGTGGCTGGGCTTTCCCGACGCGCAGGTGGACTACGAGGCCGGCGATCGCTGGGCGGGACGCAGCAAGTACGACCTGCGGCGCATGCTGCGTCTCGCGCTCGACGGCATCGTCTCCTTCTCGGTGGTGCCGCTGCGGATCATCACCCTGCTCGGCTTCGGGACCACGCTGCTCGGGGTGGCCTACGGCGCCTTCGCGCTCTTCGCGCACCTCGCCGGGCGCGTCCAGACGGGATGGACATCGCTCATCGTGCTGGTGCTCGTCTTCGGCGGCGTGCAGCTTCTCTCGCTCGGCATCGTGAGCGAGTACGTGGGGCGCACCTACGAAGAGGCGAAACGCCGGCCCCGCTACGTGATCGATCGCGTCGAGGGCATCGAGTGGCCCTGAGCTGCCCGGTCTGTGGCAGCGACAGCGTGCGCCAGAAGCTCCGCAAGCAGGGCGTCGACGTGCTGCAATGTGGCGTCTGTGCGCTCGCGTTCTGGCAGCCCGGCGCCGAGTTCGATCCGGCTTCGCTCTACGACGGAGACTACTTCTCGGGCGACCACGCGGCGCACGGCTACGACGACTATGCCGCGCTCGAGCCCGCGCTGCGCGCGACGTTCCGCCGGCGGCTCGCGCGACTGCGCGGGGCGCCGGGGGCCCGCCTCCTCGACGTGGGCGCGGCCTACGGCTACGCAGCGTCGGAGGCCGAGCGCGCGGGCTTCCGGGTCGCCGCCATCGAGGTCTCGCGCGAGGCGGCGGCGTGCGCGGCAGCGCTCTTGCCCGGGTGCGTCGTGCGCGCCAGCGCCGACCATCTCCCATTCGCCAGCGGCCGTTTCGACGTCGTGACGCTGTGGGACGTGCTCGAACATCTGGCCGATCCCCACGGCGCAGTGGCCGAGCTCGCCCGCTGCCTGCGGCCCGGGGGGAGGCTCGCCCTCACGACGGGTGACGTCGGGAGCCTCGCGGCGCGGCTCTCGGGGGCGCGCTGGCATCTCTACACGATTCCCGAGCATCTCTTCTTCCATTCTCGCGAGAGCCTGCACCGGCTGCTCGCGGCCCACGGTCTGCGTGTCGAGCGCATGCGTGCCGAGGGCGGACTCTATCCGGTCGGCTATCTGGTCGAGCGCCTGCGCAAGACGCTCTTCGGCGGCGCCGCGAGTGCGCCGCGCCGCTTCCCCGGCGCCGGCATCGTCGTTCCCGTCAACCTGTTCGACGTTCTCACGGTGGAGGCAATTCGGGTGGCGGTCTGATCGGGCGCTTGCTCAGAGATAGTGCACGGCGAAGGCGACCACCGCGAAGCCGGCCACCGCAACGACCACGCCGGGATCCGAGAGCAGCACGTCGGTCGGATCTCCGCCGCCGTCCCGCGCGTAGGTGAGCTGCAGGTAGCGAAGCAGGCCGTAGAGCACGAACGGGCCGCCGAGGAGCATCCGGGTCGAGCCCACGCGCGCCACCGTCTCGGGCGCCATGGCGTAGAGCAGGTAGGTGATGAGCGCGGTGCTGGTGAGCAGCGAGATGGCCGGATCGAGGAACTGCGGCGCATAGCCGCCGAGCGCCTCACGGTGCGCGGAAGCTCCGTCGCCGAGGAGCAGCAGCTCGTGGCGCCGCTTGCACAGGCCGAGAAAGACCGCGAGCAGCGCCGTCGAGACCAGCAGCCAGTCCGAGGGCGCCACCCCGGCCGCGAGGGAGCCGCCTTCGACGCGCAGCACGAAGAGCAGGCCGATCGTCATCACGTCGACGATCGCGAGCCGACGCAGCCAGGCGCTGTAGAGGCTGGTGACGGCCAGATACGCGCCCACCGCAGCGGTGAAGCCGAGGCCGAGCGGGAGCGAGAGCACGAGCGCGCCGAGGGCGAGGCCGAGCGCCAGCGAGCGTGCTCGCTCCGGCGACACCGTGCCGGCTGCGAGGGGCCGCAGGCGCTTCGAAGGATGCGCACGGTCGCCGTCGAGATCGCGCAGGTCGTTCACCACGTAGCCGGCGCTCGCCGCGAGGCAGAAGGCCGCGAAGGCGGCGATCGTCCGCAGCAGCGGGCGAGGCTCGAAGAGACGCCCGCCGAAGAGAAGCGGCGCGAGCACGAGGGCGTTCTTGATCCACTGCGCCGGACGCAGCAACGCGAGAAGGGGCGTACCGGCCGCGAGCTGCGGGGTGGCGCTCACGGCTGCGCCGCCTTTCCTGCCGCTTCCTTCACGATCCCGGCCAGCGCCTCGGCGATCAGCCGGTGGCCCGTGGCGTTCGGGTGGCAGAGGTCGGGCAGGAAGCCGTAGAGCCGTGGGTCTGCGGCGAGCCGGTGTGCTCCGTAGCGCTGCGCGAGGCGCTCGCGGTCCTGCGCGAACTCGGGATCCCGCGCGATGCGGGGCAGGGCGGCCTCCACCAGTGCGGCGGCATCGAGGTAGGGCGCGCCGGTTTCCTGCGCGACGTTCGCCAGCACGGCTGCCGTATTTCCGCGCACGCAGTTGGCGACGATCACCAGCGGAACTCCCGCCTGCCGTGCGAGCTGCACGGCTTCGCGCACGTTCCGGCCCGCCTCGCCGAGGCTCTCGATATTGCGCACGTCGCTGCGCGGCCTGCCCGCTGCTCCGCCGCGCGCCCGGGCGATCCAGGCTTCGAGCGTCTCGTAGGCGCGGCTCCGGTGCAGCAGTGCGAGCAGGGCTCCGACGGGGCCCTCGCGCTGCGCGTAGGTGGTGCGGTCCGCCTCTCCGGTCATGGCACCGTCGTTCGCGAGATAGCTGAAGGTGACGACGTCCGGAGCCAGCGGCAGCGCCTCGCGTTCGAGCATGACGCGGCCCTGGAACGACGAGTAGCCCGGCACGCCGAGGTTGAGGACTTCCCAGTCTCCCGCGTCGCGGCTGCTCGCCTCGTCGCGGTCGAGCACGGCTTCGAGGCGTGCGGGATAGGTCTCGCCGTCCTCCACGCCCCAGCCGAAGGTGGAAGAATCGCCGAGAGCCACCACGCGCAGGCGTCCCGGCTTCGGCGCTCTCTCGAAGGCAGGCGTTCGGTAGCCCTCCGGGCCCGTATGCACCGTCCAGCGCGTGGCCTCGCGCGCGTCGGGGGGCGTGAAGGGATCGAGGAAGGAGACCTCTCGGTCCGGGCGCAGGCGGTAGAAGCGCCAGCGGTCCCATTCGTAGACGTCGTAGTAGCGGCCGAGGAAGCCTCCCGCTGCGAAGGCCTCGCGATAGTCGTCGCGGGGCAGCAACCAGCGGCTCTGCAGCCAGGGGGGATTCGCCATGGCGCCGCCCATGCGGGGCCGAAGATCGACGAGCCGGCAGACGATCTCTGCCGTGGCGAGAAAGAACGAGACCGCGCCCACTGCGAGCAGAAGATTCGCTCCGCGAGACTGCCCGGGCGTGCTCATGGCTTCGGCCCGTCCACGCGGATCGTCGCGCCGGTCGTGACGGCGTCCTCGGGCACCACGATCGCATGCGCCACGTCTCCGACCGTCACACGGTAGGGTCGCACGGGTCGCGCGGGCGTCGCAGAGTTCGTGGCGTAGGGAACGCGCAGCCGCGCCACGCCGTCTTCACCGGCTGCGCCAGACGCGCGCCAGGGGAAGAGGCGCCCGGTGGGCGCGCGCACCAGCACCTCGGCGGTGACCGGCGTCCCCGGGGCTGCGTGGGCCTCGAGCTGCGCTCCGGGGACGATCTCGAAGAGCTTGTAGGGGGCGCCCTCCGAGCGGATGCCGCGGCCGAACTGCTCGCCGATCGCACGGCCTCCGGCAGGCCCTTCGGTCACCAGACGAAAACGCCCGAAGGCAGGCGCATCGCCCGCAGCGCTTCCGTCCCCCCGGTGCAGGCGGTTCACCAGCGTCCAAGGCACCGGCCCACCATAGTCCGTCGTGACGACGTAGCGAGCCCGCAGCCGCTCCGCCTCGGCGACGGCGTCTGCTTCCGAGCGCAGGCCGAAGAAGGCGCCCACCGCCGCGTAGCCGTCGGGGCCGATGTAGGGGCCGAAGTTGTCGGCCGGTGTCGCCCTCCGTGCGACGTAGTGCAGCACGTGCCCGATGCCGGGGTAGGCGAGGATGCCGTACTCGGGAGCGGCCGAAGGGTCGTCGAAGCCCGCGGTGTCGGGCGTCGCGCGGCGCACGGCCTCTGCGAAGCGCAGCATGCTGCCCTCGTAGGTGGCGAGCGCGCGGTCGGCCTCCCCCGCCTCACCGCGGAGCGTGCGCAGGGTCGGCGCCGCGGCGTGCAGGTGCAGCGCGAGCACGGGGCGCAGCAGCCCGAGGGCGAGCAGCGCCGCGAGCACGGTTGCGGCACGCGCGCCGGTCAGCCGCGCCATCGCCTGCGCCGAGCCAGCGAGCAGCAGCGCGAAAGCGACGCTTCCGGCCGGCGCATAGTCGTTCGCGAAACGCACTTGCAGCAGCGCCAGCGCGCCGAATCCCGCGCTCCATGCGGCGAGCACGAGCGCCGGCTCACGAAGGGTGCGCTCGCGGGCACGCCAGAGCGCGGCGAGCGGCGCCACCGGCACCAGGTAGGCGAACAGCCCGAGCGTGCGCCGGGCGAGGGCGTCCGAGAAGCCGCCCGCGAAGGAGAAGAGGGGATATTGCTCGAGATTGCGACCCTCGTAGGCGTCGGTCTTGGCGATGTAGTCGAAGCCGAGACCGAGCTCGCGCAGGGCACCCGTTGCCACGAGGAGCAGGGCCAGCACGGGCAGTCCGAGGGCGATGGCCCGTCCGAGCCGCAGGCCTGCCGACCGCGAGGGCCAGCGGCGCTCGAGGGCGCGAACGCCGAGCGCAACGATGGCCACGGCGGTCAGCAGCAAAACGTGCAGGCGTGAGATCTCGATGGCCGAGAAGGGGCCACCCAAGGGCGTGCCCGACACGAGCACCACCGGGAGCACGATCGCCGCGGTCGCGAGTGTGCTCGCGGCCTCGCCAGCGAGAAGATCCCGCCGGCCGCCGAGCACGCCGGCCAGCATCAGGCAGCCTTCGGTCAATGCGAGGTAGATGAGGCTCCCGGACCAGGTGAGAAGCAGTGCGGCCCGCACCAGCGCGAGGGCTGCGAAGCGGCGCGGCAGAAGCGCTGCATCCTCCTGCGCAGGCGACACGATGGCGAGACAGAGGGCCAGCACCAGGGCGCCGATCAGCGCCTGGGCCGCATGATGATCCACGTTGCCGACGTTCGAGTAGAGAACGGTCGCGGGAAAGAGCGCAAAGAGCAGCGCGGCCGTGACGCCAGCGCCTCGGCCACCCAGGCGCTGCGCCGCGGTATGGACCGGCCAGAGCGTGAGCGTGCCGAGCGCCACCGGGGCCCATGCCGCGACGTGCTCGAAGACGGCCTGCGAGCTGCCGAACAGACGTGCGATGGCGGCGAGGGCGAGGTCGTAGAGGGGAGGCCAGGGGACGAAGGCGCCCTGCGGGAAGTTCAGAAACGAGTCCCAGAGCAGGATCTGCGGGAGCCGCTCGAAGCTGAACAGGGCGCGGCGCGCGTGGTAGAAGGCATCCCCGAGCGCGAAGACCACGGTGCCGTCACCGGGGAAGACGTTCTCGAGGCCGAGAGAACGCACTGCGAAGGCGACCAGCGCGGCCACCAGCAGCAGGCATGCGGCAACGGGGCGCGTCACGACAGCGCTGCCTCGACGAGCCTCAGCCCTGGGGCTGCTGCAGGCGTGCCAGCTCCTGCCGAGCCGCCTCGGCCTCCGCGAAGGGGCCCGCGTCGAGGGCTTCGCGCAGCGTCGCGAGCGCCCGCTCGCGGTCTCCCGTCTGCGCGAGCGCGAGGCCCAGGTGATAGCGAATCGTCGGATCCTTCGGCCGCAGCGCCAGCGCCTCTTCGAAGAGCGCGACCGCTGTCGCGGCTTCGCCGCGCTTCATCTGCACGAAGCCGAGCGTGTCGATCACATCGGCCGTCGGGGCGGCACGCCGGGCCTGCTCCGCGAGCGAGAGTGCGGTATCGAGGTCGGCGCCGCGGCTGGCGAGCAGCCAGGCGAGATCGTTGCGGGCGGCGCCGTTCGCCGGGCTCTTCTCGACCACCTCGCGGAGCCGCTCCTCCGCCTCGGCCGTCCTGCCCTGGGCGAGCAGGAGCTGCGCCGCCAGATAGCGCGCCGGGCCGTCGGGAGGACCGAGGCCCGCCGCACGATCCAGCAGCTCGACCGCACGCGCAGTGTTTCCATTGGCGGCCTCGAGCGCCGCAAGCCCCATCAAGGCGCGGACGTTCTTCGGATCCGCTGCAATCGCCTTCTCGAACGCCGCGCTCGCTTCGGCGACCTTGCCAGCGCGGGCGAGGACGGCCGCGCGCAGATCGAGCAGCGACGAGGTGTCCGGGTGGGACGCCAGGGCGGCATCCACTCTCGCAAGGGCCAGATCGCCCTTCTTCGTGGCCAGCAGATCCTCGGCCACGGCGCGCAGCACGGCCTCGTTCCCGGGATCCGTGAGATCGAGCCCGGCGCCCTCGAGCAGGGCCAGCGAGACCTCGGGGCCCTTCGCCGCGCGCTCCACTCCCGCGCGCTCGAGCAGCACGAGGCCCTCCGCACCCTTCAGCCGGCTCATGTTGTCGAGCATCGTCCGCGCGGCGTCGTACTGCTTTGCGCTGGTTGCCGCGCGCACGGCCACGCTGAAGGCCTTCACGCTCGCGGGATCCCGTTTGGCGACGTGGGTACTCGCGAGAGAAACGGCGTTCGCCCACTCGCCACGATCCAGATAGATGGTGGCGAGCAGCAGGCTCGCATCGGTGGCTGCGGCGTCGGCGCGAACGGCCTCGCGCAGCTCGCTGATCGCCCGCTCCGTGTCGCCTGCGTTGCGAGCCGCGAGGCCGGCGAGATAGCGGGCCGCTGCATTGTTCGGCCAGCGACGGATGCCGGCATCGAAGGCCACGAGCGCTCCCCGGGGATCGCCCTCCGCGAGGAGGATGCGACCCCGAAGCAGCTCCTGGTAGGTTGGCTCGCCGATCGTCGCAGCCACCTCCCGGGCCCGGTCGAGCCGGCCGAGATCCACGTAGAGATCTCCCTGGGCGAAGCGCAGGGAGTCGTCGCCACCTCCGGCGAGCTCTGCCGCACGCTCGAGGGAGCGCGCCGCATCCTCTCCCCGGCCGTGCCGGCGTTGGAAGTCGGAGAGCACCTGCCACGAGCCCGGCGTTGCGAACGACTCCGCGGCCTGCGCGAGGATCTCCTGCCCCGCGTCGACGCCATCCGTTGCTGCCGTGCGCTCGGCGAGCATCATCCGGAACGAGAGGTTCTCGGGCGCCTCCTCGACTGCGTGCTTCCAGAGCGCGGTCGCCTTCCCGGAGCGGCCCGTGACGTCGTAGAACTGTGTCGCGAGCTGGAGCGCGAGGGGCTCGGTTGGGTGGCTCGCGAGGCAGCTCTCGTACGCCTGCTCTGCACGGGCCTTGTCCCGGGGGCCCGAGTCGAAGAAGTTGGCGAGCGCGAGGCATCCCCGGGCTGCCAGCGCCGGATCGCCGCTCTTCTCCCCGAGCTCCTTGACCCGGTGAAAGGTCTGCTCCGCCTCGGCGAGCTGGCCCTGGGCTACGAGGATGCTGCCGAGCAGCACTGCGGCTTGATAGTCGTCCGGCTGGAGCTGCGCGAGGTGCCGTGCGTCGGCGAGAGCCTCCGACTCGTGCCCTGCCGCGAGCTGCGCCTGTGTGCGCAGGAGAAGGGCCGCGGCGCGATCGGGGTCGATCTCGAGCACCCGGCCGGCCACGCGGATCGCGTCCTCCGGTGCGTTGATCGAAAGGAAAGCCGAGGCAAGAAGCAGCCCGGAGGGGGCGGCGTACTCACCGGAGGCCGCCGACTTCTCCAGCGGCCAGACGGCGAGGCTCGGCTGGCCCGTCTGCACCAGGGCGACACCGAGACGGTGGTTCGCCTCCGGCAGGTCGGGGGCGTCCACGAGGATCGCCCGCAGCGGCTCGACCGACTCGCTGAACTGCCCGGCATCCTGGAGCGCCCGGACTTCTTCGAGCCGGGAGTCGATGCCCGATGAGCAGGCCGAGGCGAGAAGGGCGAGGCCGAGCGCGACCCGGCACAGGAGCAGCGCTGCGGTGGGTCCGGTCACAGACGCGAGGCCCTCCATTCTTCTCGATCCCTCTCGGGCCCGTTTCTCGGTCTGGGCCCTGGCAGGCTCCTTCTCGGCGGAACCGGGCAGTATACCCAGCCCGGCGGGGCAAGGCAGCGTCATCCCCCAGGGGGATGGGGCTTTGAGGCTCGCTCCGGGAAAACTCCTGACACTTTTTCGCCCGGCGGACCACTACTCATCAGACATGTGCTGTACCCGGGCGGCGTGCTCGGGCCTTTCAGGATCGTCAACAAAGGAGCCTTCCCCATGCGCAAGTTGTTCAGCCTCGTAGCGGCCACGGCCTTCGTCCTCGGCGCCGCCCAGCCCGCCCACGCGGTGGTGCAGACTCTTTCGAGCGCGACGCTCTCGATCGTCATCAGCTCCCTGCCCGCGGTGCCGGTGACCTGGAGCGGGACCGGTAGCGCCGATGTGACGGCCACGGACATCACGGGCCTCACGGCCGGCATCTTCTCCTACAGCGGCCTCACGGTGGTGACGGATCCGGGCGCGTTCCCGATCACGGGCGTCGACATCGTGGGCGCGTCGAACGGCGTCGGCAACTTCTCAGGCGTCGACACGACCTCGGGCACCGGCCTGATGGCGGTGATCGGCACGGCGAACGTCTGCCTCTTCGCGCCCTGCGCCTTCGCGCCGGCAAACGTCGTGGTGCCCTTCACCACGGGCGGCGTGAACGGCATCGGCCTCGGCGGCTCTCCGATCTCGGTCTTCGGCTTCGTGAACCTCACGGTGAACGGTAATGCCTGGACCACGGGCACGGCCACGAGCGTGTCGGCCACGATGGCCGGCTCGCCCCTCTCCGGTGGCCACGTCAAGCTGGTGGCGCCGACGGTGCTCTCGACCAACCTGGCCGGCAGCTCGGCGCTCCTCTCGTCCTTCGCGATCCTCGAGCTGACGTTCATTCCGGAGCCGGGCACCCTGCTCCTGCTGGCGTCGGGCGTCGCGGGTCTCGCGATGGTCGGCCGCAAGCGGATGAGCAAGTAGCCGAATCTCGCTTCTCAGCCTCTAGAGGCGGCCACTCCGGAAACGGGGTGGCCGCCTTGCTTTTGTGCGGGCAACTGACACCCGTGATGCTTTTCTGCCACCTCCCCTGACGAGGCCGCGCGACGGAATCGCTCCGCTCCCACAGGCCAAGAGGAAGCTCGAATGCGCAAGCTGCTCTGGATCGGGGTCTTCGCTGTTGCCGCCAGCCTCGCGTCCGCCAGTCCGGCGCGGGCCGGTGCGCTCGGCTTCACGGGCACCCTCGGCGTGGTGATCGCGAACCTGCCGCCGATCACGATCACGGGAGCAGGGACGGCGCTGGTGTCGGGCACGGGCACGGCCCTCGAGGGCCTCGAGCTTCCGGCTGGCGTCTTCGCCACTCTGGCCTCGATTCCGGTGGACGATCCGAGCGCCTTCCCCATCGGGGGCGTGCTCGCGAGCGTCTCGACCGGCGCCGGCAGCTTCGGCGGCAGCCTCCTCGGGGGCGCGATGCCGGTCTTCGGCCGCGCGACCCTCTGTCTGCTGGCCGCCTGCGACGCCAGTCCGGCCGCCAACGTCGTCGTGCCGTTCACACAGGACGGAACGCACGGGCTCGGCCTCGGCGGCCCCCCAATCACGTCCTCGGGCTTCGTGAACGTGACCATCACCTTCTCCCCGTGGACCATCGGGCAGGCGACGGTGGGCGGAGCCTCCGTGGCGGGCTTCGTCCACGGCCCGAACGGAGGAGGCGCCGCGGCGGCCGCGCAGGCCGGCGGCTCGGTGCAGCTCGTCACGCCCATCGCGATCCAGACCTCGATCCCAGGCTCGGAGGAGATGGCGGCCTTCGGCATCCTCACCCTGCAGTTCGTGCCCGAGCCGGGCACGCTGGTGCTGCTCGCCGCAGGCGTTGCTGGGCTCGGCCTCGCGGGCCGCAGCCGGCTGCGCGGGTAGCGCGAGGGCGGCTGCGCCGCTCGGGGCTACCGGGTCGTGTACGCGGTCTCGAGCGCGGCGCGTTCGCGCGCCCGGTCGAGGGCGATCTCGATCAGGCGGTCGATCAGCGCCGGATACGAGAGGCCCGTCGCCATCCACAGGCGTGGAAACATCGAAACCTCGGTGAATCCCGGCAGGCTGTTGACCTCGTTCACGTAGAGTCGGCCGGTGCTGCGATCGAGGAAGAAGTCGACGCGCGCGAGCCCCTCGCCCTCGACCACGCGGAAGGCTTCGAGCGCGAGACGCCGCGCCTCGGCAGTCACGGCCTCGGGGAGCGGCGCGGGCACGAGCAGCTCGGTGTCCTCGTCCACGTACTTGGCCTCGTAGTCGTACCACTCGCGCCGGGGCACGATCTCGCCCGGCACCGACGCTTCGGG
>CAYOIG010000819.1:0-9541 GCA_964403915.1 uncultured Myxococcaceae bacterium | reverse complement strand
CCTGGGGCGTTCTCACGCTCGGGCTCGTGCTGGTGCTCGGAGGGATGCTGCCGTGAAGCACCTGCTGCTTCGCCTCGAGCCCGTGATCTGGCTGCTCTTCGGCGGGGGCATCATGCTCGGGACGCTGCTGCTCCCGGGCTATCTGCTCACCATGGGCCTCGGCGTCCCGCTGGGCGTCCTTCCGGCGGAAGCGCTCTCCTACGAGCGCCTGCACGGCCTGCTGGCGCATCCGCTCGGCGGGATCCTGTTCCGCCTGGTGGCGCTCGCCCTCATCGCCCTCCCGCTGTGGAAGGGGGCGCACCATCTGCGCGCGCTGTCGGTGGACTTTAGCGGCCACCATCGCGATGGCCTGGTGGGCGGGATGCTGTACCTGATTGCGATTGCCGGCAGCCTGCTGGGGATCCTGGCGGTGATCCGCCTCTGACACCGGCCCCATGCTGCCCGACGGCTCGCCCGCCTTTCGCGCTGCGTTCATCGCACTCGTGCTGGCCGTGGCGGCGGGCTTCGTCTGGGCCGCGGCGAGCGCCGGCCGGCCGCTCGGCGAGGCGCCGCGCCGGCGACTTCGCACCGGTGCGCTGACCGCGGCGGCCGTCGCGCTCTGGCTCGGCTTCGCGGGCCGCCTGGCCGCGGCGGGCTTTCTCGCCTTCGAGCCGCAGCCGACGCTGCTGCCGCTGCTCGCGCTGGCATTCGCCGGAACGCTCGCCCTCGGATTCTCCCGCTTCGGGGCACGCCTCGTCTCCGGGCTCCCGCTCGCCGTCCTCGTGGGCTACCAGGCTTTTCGCATTCCCGTCGAGCTGCTGCTCGCCCGCGGCCACGCAGAGGGCCTCGTGCCGGTGCAGATGACGTTTCACGGCATGAACTTCGACGTGCTGACGGGCGTGCTCGCGCTGCTGCTGGCCGCGCTCTCGTGGCTCGGTCCCGTTCCGCGCTGGCTGCTCGCAGCGTGGAACCTGATCGGCTTCGGACTGCTCGCGAACGTGGTGGGCATCGCGCTGCTCTCCGCTCCGACACCGATTCGTGTCTTCTGGAACGAGCCGGCAAACCTCTGGATCACCGGCTTCCCTTTCGTCTGGCTGCCGGCGTTCCTCGTACCCGTGGCGCTGCTCGGACATCTGCTGGTCCTGCGCTGGCTCTTTCTGCACCCCGGGGATCAGGGGCCGGGTGTGGCGACGGACGGCGCTGCTGGCGCGCGGTAAGGCTCGGAGACGGCGACCTTCAGCACCTGTCCCTTCTGGAGCCGCGCCTCCGTGAACAAGCCGTTGGCGACGGCGGTGCGCTGCAGATCGAGAGCGTTGCGCGCCCTGCGCGAGACCTCCTCCAGCGTCTCGCCTTCCTCGGCTCGGATGCTCCGCAAGCGGAGCACCTGGATGCCGGCCCGCTCGGTGTCCTCCAGCGGGCGCAGGCTGCGCACAGTGGCGGCGGCGCGTCCGCGGTAGCCATTGAACGCGGGGGCGGAGGCGACCGTCGACAGCACGTAGATGCGGCCGCCGAGGGGGACGAAGGTGAGCTGCGCGAGGAGGGTGCCCGCGGCGGTGGGCACGCTGGCGAGCGCCTCGTAGGCCGGGCGCCCGCCGATGGTGATCGCGGCGCCCTTTTCGATCCGGGCGCGCGTCTCGCCGAGGTGGTTGCCGAGGTAGGTGTGTGCCACCGCCTCCGGGTCCTCGCCGTCGCCGGCGAGCTCGAGCGCGATTCGCGCATCCCGTCGCGGCGTGAAGGCGCCCACCGCCTTCGCGGTGTTCACCGGCGTCCAGCCGTCGGGAAAGTAGAGCGTGAAGCCGAGGTCGGGATGCAGGAAGCGCGTGCCCCGAAAGATCCCCTGTGCGGGATCCTCGTCGATGGCCAGGCCCTCGAGGCGTTTCACGTACTCGGCAGCGTCGCGCGCGAGGCCCGGCTGCGCCTTGAAGGCGAGGCGCGTGCCGCGGTCGTGGGCCGTCCCGGCGCGCTCCGCCGTCGACGGATGCGTGTCGAAGAAGCTCGGAATGCGCGATGCGCCGAGCTGCAGCCGCTCGGCGTACTCGAGCTTGCGCAGAAATTCCGACATCGCGCGCGGGTCGTAGCCGGTGGCGGCGGCGAGGGTCTGGCCGCCGTCGTCCGCATCTCGCTCCTGGTCACGGCTGAAGCCGGCGAGATAGGCCGCGCGCGCCATCCCCACGACGAACGGGTTCGCCGATTCCGCCACCGCCTGTCGGCCGATTGCGTGTCGCTCGACCACGTGCACCACCTCGTGCGCCAGCACGTTCGCGAGCTCGTCCTCCGAGCCCGCCAGCGCGAGGATGCCGCGCGAGATGAAGATCGATCCGTCGGGGAGAGCGAACGCATTCGGCGTCCATTGGTCGACGACGAAGAAGCGGAAGCTCGTGCCGCGGCGGGGTGCAGCGCGGGCCACGCGCTGGCCGACGGCGTCGACGTACTGCTGCAGAGGCTCGTTCTCGACGCGGCCGAGCTCCGCGAGCACGAGCCGGATCGCGTCGGGACCGGCCCGTGGCTGAGATCGCGCGGCGTCCTGCGCGCGCGCCACCGGGGCTACCATCGCGAGCAGGGTGGCGAGGAGCAGGTAGGCGAGAGCGCACGCCCTCGAGGGTGCCCGCGACATGGTGGGAGCATAGCGTGGCGGTTTGCGCTGGCTTTGCGTGCGCTTCGGAGCGCGGTTGCGTGAGACCTGCGGCGGCGTCATCCGGAGCGGGCCAGCGTCAGATTGACGCCCGGCCGCGGCGCAGGTCATGATCTGCTGCATGCGGTCTTCCGTGCTGCTGCGGGCTCCCTTACTGCTGTTGTTGCTGGCGCCTCGCGCGCTGGCCGCACCCGTGGGTGCCGGTCCTTCCGAAGCCTGGTGCGGGGTGCGCGAGGTGCGCGAACCGGCGGCGAGACGCTCCGCCGCACTGCTCCGCGCCGCCGAGCAACCGTCGTGCTTCGCGTGCGCGGAGCCCGCGAGCTACCGGGCCTTCGACGGCAAGTCGTACGCGCTCACGCGCTACGCAGGTCGCTTCACCGAGATCCTGCTTCCGGCCAGGTGGATCGACGGCGCAGGCCTCGACGACGCCGCGAGACGCCTGCTGCTCGACCGTGCGGATTTCGTCTATCAGCACGCCAGCGAGCTGATGGGGCGCGAGCCCGCGGGCGAAGGCAGGCTCGTGATCGCGGTCGTCGACGCCACCTGTGGCTACGGCTGTGGCAACCTCGGCGCGAAGGGCATCGAGGTCGTCTCGACGGATACCGCGCGAACGGAGGTTCTCACCGATCTCGAAGCCGGTGTCCTGCCGCGCATCGTGGTCCACGAGATGGCGCACAACTTCGACCTTCTCGGCCGCGACCTCTGGCAGGGTGCGCCGTCGAGCTTCGACTTTCATGCCTGGACCTCGTTCTTCGAGCAATACCTCGAGATCTACACTCGCATGGGAAGCGCGACGGCCTCCCCCGACGACGTGCAGACGAGCTGGGTTGCGTCCACCTACGGCGCCTTTCTTCGCGATCCGGATGCGAGCTGGGAGCGCTGCATCGCGCAGGAGGCCTGCGCAAGCGACGGCGTGACGGCGAACGCGGCCTGGGGAGGGATCACGCACCGCTTCGTGCAGCTCCACGGCCCGCACGCTGCGCGCCGCTTCCTGGCGGCGCTCTCGCAGCTGCGCTCCGACCGCGGCGCACCCCAATCGCTACAGGACCGCGCGGACTTGCACTTCGAGGCGCTGGCCGCCGGGGCCGGCACCAACCTCGCGTGCTATGCCGACGCGTGGCGCTGGTCGATCTCCAGCGGGCTGCGGGCGCGTCTCGCTACGCTTCCGGCGGAGACGCGCTGCATCGATCTCGACGCCGATCGTGTGACCCCTGCGCTCGGCGACTGCGACGACGACGACGCGGACGTGTACCCCGGCGCCCCCGAGCTCGCGAATGGCAGCGATGATGACTGCAACGGCCTCGCGGACGATCTGCTCCTGACGGAGCCGCCGGGCGGCGATTTCGGGATGGCCTTGCTCTCTTTTCCGGGGCGCGCCGACGGGACGCTCGGCGAGGGGGATACGGACGGCTTCTGGCTCGACGTCCCCGCCGAAGGGGACGTCGCCTTCGACGTCTGCTCCCAGGGCTTCGAGGGCTTCTTCTTCGTCTACGATGGCGGTCGGTGGCTCGGCCATCAGTACACGGAGGAGGGGCAGTGCAGCCGGCTGACCTACCACCTTTCGAAAGGCCGCTGGCGTGCCGGCTTCGAGGCCCGCAACGTGTCGACGCCCGGCGCCTACACGCTCGCCGTCGGGCCGGGGAGCCCGTGGCCCGTGCCCGCCGAGCCGGCGGAGGAGCCCGAGGGCGACGTCTGCCGGCTCATCCTCGAAGGAGAAGAGGCGGCATCGAGCAGTGCCGGAGCGCCGGATCGCACGCGCTTCTGGGTGACCGGCACGGGCTTCGTGGCCGAGGCGCTCCATCCGAAGCCCGGCCGCGCGGCGTTCTATCCCGAGGGCGGGGCGCCGACGGTCTTCTCGTTACGCGAGCAGCCCTTCGAGGGCGAGATTCCGACCGGAGACTGGAGTGCGGTGCGCAGCGTGGCGTATGCACCGCCGGCGGAAGCCGCCTGCGGCACCGATCCCGACGGCGACGGCATCGTGAACGGACTCGACGTCTGTCCGGGCGTGGCCGACGTCGCACAGACCGACACGGACGGCGACGGCGTGGGTGACGCCTGCGACGACTGCATCGCCGATGCGAACGGTCCTCTCGCTCCGGACGCCGGCGGATTCTGGCAGCGAGACACCAATCACGACGGCCATGGCAACGTCTGCGATCCCGACCTCGATGGCGACCGCGTCGTGAACTTTCGCGATCTCGCCCAGATGAAGTCGGTCTTCTTCCGCTCCGACCTGCACGCGGATCTCGACGGCGACGGCGTCGTCAACTTCCGGGACCTCGCGAAGCTCAAGTCGCGCTTCTTCCGAGCGCCGGGCCCCTCCGCGCTGGCGCCCTGACGCGGCCGCCCGCGAGGGCCAACCTCTGGGCGCCCGCTGCCACGGCGCTCGCGCTGCGCCGGCCGATTCTTCTTGCGCACTCCCTCCCCGGAGCGTATGAGGCCATGGGGTATGCGAACGGCCCGGCGGCGATTCGGGCCATGGGGGGGGGCATGCGGTACGGCCACACGCGGGCGCTCGCGAGACTCTCGGCACTCCTTTATCTCTTCACTGCGTTGCTCTCCGCAGCGCCGGCCATCGCTGAGCGGGGCGAGCGGATGGTCCAGATCGACGTCCAGATCGCCGAGGTCCAGCAAGACGATCTCGAGAAGCTGGGTATCGACTTCTCCGAGACCCTCGCCGGGCTGCAGACCATGGTGCTCGATCCGGCACGGACCTTCGTGCCGCCGGCCGGCGTTCTTGCCGCGCCCACGGTCAAGACGGAGCCGGGCAAGGGCACATCGGTCCGTGTGGGCGGACAGATCCCCTACACGACGGGGCCGGACCTCGGAAACTTCGGCATCGATCTGCGCGTGGTGCCGAAGATCGACCCCCTCAATCGCGTCACGCTCGAGCTGGCTCCGACGGTGTCCACCGTGGATCTGTCGACCGTCCCGGTTCGGATCGGAACGCGGACGATGACTACGACGGTCCAGATTCCGAACGGCCAGACCACCGTGCTGGGTGGCCTGTTGCAGTCCAATGCGCGCGAGCTCCAGTCGCGCGTTCCCCTGATCGGCGACCTGCCGATTCTCGGCAGCCTCTTCTCGAGCCGTTCGTTCCAGAAGGGCCAGAGCGAGCTCTTGATCTTCATCACGCCGCGCATCTTCGACGAGGATGGCTCCGTCGTCGTCGGAGGAGGAGGAGGAGCAACCCCGACGAGCACGGGCGGCTCGAGCACGCCGGCTGCGCCACTGGGCCTGTTCTATGGCCAGGCCGACTATTTCGGGACGCAGAGCGAGGCGTCACGGCGGCCCGACTTCCCGCTGGTGACGTCGAAGCAGCTCGTGCTGGTGGACAACCCGAACACCATCCGGCCGTACCTCGGCGAGCTGGACGGCCCCGGCACGCAGACCCTCTCCGACGAGAGCAACGCGAGCTACGGCTTCGCCAGCGGATTCAAGGCTTCCGTCGGAGGCTGGCTCGGTCGCGGGAGCGACTACGGCGTGGAAGTCGGCGGATTCTACGTTCCCTCCGAATCGACGAGCCAGACGCTGCAATCGGGGCAGGGAAACAACTCCTTCTTCTCGGTGCCGTTCTTCGATCAGGCGAGAGGTTTCGAGTACGCCGTCGTGATCGGCTCCGCCCTCAATGGCCAGCCTGCATCGGGCGGAACGGTCTCGGTCGGCTCCTCTCTCGACTTCTGGGGAGCCGGCGCGCGGGTACGGGCGCGGGGCTACGACTGCGACGACGTCGAGCTCGGCTTCTCGGCGGGCTTGCGTTACCTGAGGCTCGCCGAGAGCTTCCAGATCGACTACGCGACCGATCCGACGGTGGCGCCATTCTTCGGCGATGCAACGCTCGGCAGCTACCTCTTCGCGGGAGGCATGCTTCCGGGCGCTGGCTCGCGTGTCTGGGCGCAGGACAGCGTCTCCGCGCGGAACGACTTCTACGGCCTCGACCTTGGCCTCGATGCGAAGGTGAAGGTCATACCGGACCTCACCCTCACGATCTCGCCGCGGCTGGCGATCGGTGCGAATCGCGAGCGGCTCGATACGAGCGGCTGGGGTCGTGCCGTCGACCCGGCCGGAAACTCCTACGCGACTCCGTACGGGCTCTTCGCGCGTCCGGGCGCGGTCGGCTCTCGCAGCGAGACGCGCTTCGCGGTCGTTCCCGAGATCGATCTCCAGTTCGCTTACAAGATCACGGACTGCCTCGAGCTGAGGCTCGGCTACGACTTCCTCTTCCTGAGCAACATGGTCTACGCCGGCAACCAGCTCAGCCGATCGATCGAC
Source organism: uncultured Myxococcaceae bacterium (assembly GCA_964403915.1). Lineage (GTDB taxonomy): Bacteria > Myxococcota_A > UBA9160 > UBA9160 > UBA9160 > MYXO. The sequence goes on along the minus strand of CAYOIG010000819.1, from coordinate 2,658 downwards.
GCTCCCATCGACGGAGTGGGCGCATTCTCGGCCCAGCCGACGGGCGTCTCAAGGCCGTTCGACACCGACACCTACTGGGCGCAGAGCTTCCGCGCCGGAATCCACGTCACGTTCTGAGGCTCCGGTCGGCGCCGGGCTCTCGCCCGGCGCCGCTACCAGGCGCCGCCGTCGATCCGAAAGACCTCGCCCGTGATCCAGGCCGCGTCGTCGCTGGCGAGGAAGACCGCCAGGCTGCCGACGTCCTCGGGCGTGCCGATACGGCCGAGCGGAATGCTCTTCAGCATCGCCTCGCCGTGGAACTCGAGCAGCTTGTCGGCGATGTCGGTGCGCACGAGACCGGGCGCAATCACGTTCGCGCGGATGCCGAGGGCCGCATTCTCCCGCGCGACCACCGTCGTGAGCGCGTTGACGGCCGCCTTCGCTGCCACGTAGGGGCCGCCGTTCGCTCCGCAGGCGTCGGCTGCGATCGACGAGATCGTGAGCAGCACTCCCGAGCGCTGCGCACGCAGGATCGGCAGCGCCGCGTGGAGGGTGTAGAAGACTCCGCTCAGATCCGTGTCGAGGATGCGCTGCCAGTAGCCGATCTCCACCTCGTGCACGGGCTCGAAGCGCGTTGCAACGCCGGCATTGGCAACGACGACATCGAGGGAGCCGAGCGCGTGCGCGGCTCCCTTCACCATGGCCTCGACGGCAGCCGCGTCGCGCACGTCGGCCGCGAAGGCGAAGCCGCGCCGGCCCCGTGCCTCGATCTCCTTCACCGTGGCGAGGGCTGCTTCGCGCTCGCGCCGGTAGCCGATTGCCACGTCGGCGCCCGCATCGGCCAGGGCAAGAGCGATACCGCGGCCGATGCCGCGGGAGGCTCCGGTCACCAGGGCATGCTTGCCGTCGAGGCGGGCGAGAGCCTTCGTCATCGGTGTTCCTCCGTGCGTGGCGCTGGAGGATAGCCGTGTTCGTTCGGCGTGCTGCGCAGCCGCGGCGATCGGCTAGAGCCGTCCCCGCGCGTGCAGCCAGCGGAGCGTTCGAGCCAAGGCCCGCGCTTCGTGGAGCGTGTCGTGGGGGCGTGAAGGGCCGGTCACTGCCCGGAGCGGCGGCTGTTCGCCCGCGCCGACTCCCTTTCGGACGGCGGGAGCTGCATCGGCGAAGCGCAGCGGATCGACCGGGCAGGGAAGGCCAGCGCGCAGGCAGCTCTCTTCGAGCCAGCCGCCTTCGTCGCCCCACGAGAGCAAGGCGCCGTCGTCGCCGACGAAGTGTGCGAACGCGCGCAGCGCCTCTGCGAGCGGAACGCCACCACCGGCCGGCCCGACGCTGCGGACGAAGCTCGCTGCCTCGCGCAGATCGCGACGGAGGTCGAGCCGCACGGCGCCGACCTGGAGCAGGCCCGGATCGCGCGACGAGGGCAGCAGGGCCAGATCGAAGACGTGCAGGTGCCTGGACGACGGATCGAGCATGGATCCCCCGGCGCACGCTGGCGCCGGGAGACAGAGAAGCAAGCGCGATGCCGCGGAAGGATGCACCGCGTCAGGGGCGGGATCCACCACGGCCGGCCCGCCCTTGCCGGCGAAGCTGCCGCCCGGCTGCGCGTGCGCGCAGCCGGGCGGCGAGGGGAGCGGGGTTCCCTCGTCGCGGAGCTGGCGTGCTACGCGAAGCCGAGCTCCCGGTCCTGGCGGTCGGGGTCATCGTTCTCGAAACGCAGGATGTCGAGCTTCTCGAAGGCACTCCGCACGCGCGGCGTCAGCAGGCCGAGACGCTTCAGATTCGGCACCACGCGCTGGAAGAGCATGCTGCGGAAGATCTTGCCGACGGGCGACTCGAGGACGAGGTTCTTCACCTCCTCCTGGTTCCAGCCGAAGGCCTGCGCGATCTCGCTGCCGACGAGCCGGTTCCGCATCAGCTCGGCCGCGTAGATGATGAAATCCTCGCGGTCCCTGAGCTCCCCCGGCGCCATGTCCGCGTAGTAGCCTTGGAGCGAGAGCACGCCGAAGGCGACGTGACGCGACTCGTCGCGCATCACGTAGAGCAGCAGATCCTTCAGCAGCGGCTCCTGGCAGATCTGATGCAGATTGCCGAACGCGGCCATGGCGAGTCCCTCGATCATCACCTGCATGCCGAGATATTTGAAGTCCCAGCGCGAGTCCTGGAGCGTCGCGTCGAGAAGCTCCTTGAGCTGCGGATTGATCGGCCACTCCCACTCGAGCTTCTCGTGGAGATACTTGCTGAAGACCTCGACGTGCCGCGCCTCGTCCATGGTCTGCGACCCGGCATAGTACTTGGCATCGATCCACGGCACGCCGCCCACGAGCTGCGAGGCGACGATCAGAGCGCCCTGCTCGCCGTGCAAGAACTGCGAGAGCTGGAAGGAGATCTGCGCGTGCCGGAAGTGCGCGCGCTCCTTCGGGTTCAGCTTCTCGAAAGGCGCGTAGCCGGCCAGCGGATTGATGCCGGAGGGTACGATCTCGCTCTCGGGCTCGACGTGGGTCTTCCACGCGAGCTGTGTCGTGCTGTTCCACTGGTCACGCTTGGCCTTCTCGTAGAGGTCGCGCAGACCTTCCTTCACCGTGCCGTAGTTCCAGACGTAGTTGGTGTCGAAGGAGGTGAGGATGGTCTCGAGCTCGCGGTCGAGGTGCTCGAGCTGATTGACGGCGGGGTTGGCCATGCGAA
>CAYOIG010000818.1:0-5544 GCA_964403915.1 uncultured Myxococcaceae bacterium | reverse complement strand
CTCGTGGAAGGAGCCCGCCGCTTCTTCGGTGGCGAAACAGCCGGCGCTGGCAGCGCCCTGCTCTCGGGCGCAAATGCGCAGCGCCTCGCGCGGCGCCTCGCGCAGCTTCGCGGTGCGGCCATGAAGCTGGGCCAGCTTCTCTCGCTGGAGAGCGCCGACATCCTGCCGCCGGAGTTCGCCGAGGCCCTCGCCCTGCTTCGCGCGTCGGCCGACACCATGCCTTCCTCCCAGGTGCGGCGCGTGCTGGGCCGCGAATACGGTGCGGGCTGGGAGGCGCTCTTCCAGCGCTTCGAGCTCGAGCCGGTGGCCTCGGCCTCCATTGGCCAGGTCCACGAGGCGGTGGCGTCGGACGGGCGCCGGCTCGCGCTCAAGATCCAGTATCCGGGCGTCGCCCGCAGCATCGAGAGCGACGTCGACAACGTGGCCTCCCTGCTGAGGCTGGCGAAGCTGCTGCCGGGCGACCTCGACCTCTCGGGCATCATCGCCGAAGCCAAGCGCCAGCTCCGGCAGGAGGCCGACTACCTGCAGGAGGCACAGAGTCTCCGGCGCTACGGGGCGCTGGTCGCCGGCGACGACGCACTGCGCGTGCCGGGCGTGCACGACGACCTCACCACCCGGCGCATCCTCGCCATGGACTTCGCACCGGGCGATCCGATCGAATCGCTGGCGCAAACGGGCGTTCCCCAGGCGCGCCGCGATGCGGCCGGCCTCACCCTCGAACGGCTGGTGCTGCGCGAGCTCTTCGAGTTCCGTTTCATGCAGACCGACCCCAACTTCGCGAACTACTTCCTCGAGCCGGGCTCCGGCCGCATCGTGCTGCTCGACTTCGGCTCGACGCGGGAGCTGCCGGCGGAGCTGGTGCAGCGCTACGCGCGGATCGTCCGTGCGACGATGGCCGGAGACCGGGACGCGGTGCGAAACGCGGCAGTCGAGATCGGCTACCTGCCCGAGGGGGAACGCGAAGACCGCGCGCGCGGTGTCGTGGATCTCATCTTCGTGATCTGCGAGCCCTTTCGGCACCCGAGAGCGTATGATTTCGGACGCTCGACGCTGCCTTCGCGCGTGCGCGACCTCGGTCTCGACCTCGCGTTCCGTCGCGGCTTCCTGCGCGCGCCGCCGCCGGAGACCGTCTTCCTGCACCGCAAGCTGGTGGGTTCGTTCCTGCTCTGCGCGCGGCTGCGTGCGCGCGTGGACGTCAGCGCGCTGGTTCGGCCGCTGGTCGGCCTGACGTAGGCTCGCGGAAGTCGGCGAGGCGCACCGGAAGGCGCCGCTGCCCCCAGCGGCCCGGCTCCGCCTCGAAGACCCCCGCGCAGCGCGCGGCGCAGGCGAGGCAGCGTCCGGCGGGCCCGAGATTCCAGGCCGTGATCTCGTACCCCTCCCGACCGATCAGCAGCGCGCCGCAGCCGGCGCAGAACGTGCTCTGCCCCTGCTCGTCACGAACGTTGCCCATGTAGACGTGGCGGATGCCGTGGGCGCGCGCGATCTCGCGCGCGCGGCGCAGCGTCGCGGGCGGCGTCGGCGGCCGGTCCCACATTCGCCAGTCGGGATGGAAGGCCGAGAAGTGCCAGGGAACGTCGGGCCCGAGATGCTCGGCGAACCAGCGGCTCGCAGCCTCGATCTCCGCGGCGGAGTCGTTCTCCCCGGGAATCAGCAGCGTCGTCACCTCGAGCCAGACCTTCGTCTCGTGCGCGAGGTATTCGAGCGTCTCGAGCACGGGGCCAAGCTGGCCGGCGCAGAGGTCGCGGTAGAAGCGGTCGCTGAAGGCCTTCAGGTCGACGTTCGCAGCATCCATGTGCGCGAAGAGCTCCTGCCGCGCTGCGGGCCGCACGTAGCCCGCCGTCACGGCCACCGTGCGAACGCCTGCCGCGTGGCAGGCCTTCGCCGCGTCGACGGCGTACTCTAGGAAGATCACGGGATCGTTGTAGGTGAAGGCGACGCTGCGGCAGCCGAGCGTGGCGGCCGCGCGTGCGATGCGCTCCGGCGGCGCCTCGTCGGCCAGGACATCGGTCTCGCGCGACTTGCTGATGTCCCAGTTCTGGCAGAAGCGGCAGGCGAGGTTGCAGCCTGCCGTACCGAAGGAGAGCACGGGCGTGCCGGGCAGGAAGTGGTTCAGCGGCTTCTTCTCGATCGGATCCACGCAGAAGCCGCTCGAGCGCCCGTAGGTCGTGAGCACGATCCGGCCGCTCTCGCAGGCCCGCACGAAGCACAGCCCTCGCTGGCCTTCGTGCAGCCGGCAGGCGCGGGGGCAAACGTCGCATTCGAGGCGTCCGTCGGGGAGACGGTGCCAAAACATGGTGGGAACGGTGGCGTTCGTGTCGCTGTCCATGGGGGCTCTCGGCCGCGGTGCGCAGCCATCTCGGTAGATGCGACCTGGCTCCCCCGGCGTCAAGCTTGCGCGGGCCGCGCGAGACCCCAGCTTTCATGCTGGAGGAGGCCATGAATCGTCGTCTGCGCCCGCCTGCCGTGGCGGGCCTGTTCTATCCCGGCGAGGCGCGCGCGCTGCGTGCCGCCGTGGAGGAGCATCTGGCGCAGGCTTCGGCCGCGGCGCCGCGAGAGCCGTTGAAGGCGCTGGTGGTGCCGCACGCGGGCTACGTCTACTCGGGGCCGGTCGCGGCCTCGGCCTACGCGCTGCTCGCTTCGCTGCGCGATCGCATTCGCCGCGTCGTGCTGCTCGGGCCATCGCATCGCGTGGGCTTCGAGGGTCTGGCGGCGAGCAGCGCCGACGCCTTCGAGACGCCGCTCGGCCGCGTCGAGATCGATGCCGATGCCGTGGAGCGGGCGCTCTCTCTGCCGCAGGTTCGACGCCTCGATGCCGCCCACGCGCAGGAGCACAGCCTCGAGGTGCAGCTTCCCTTTCTCCAGCGCGTGCTCTCGGACTTTCGCCTGGTGCCGCTGGTGGTGGGAGATGCGACGCCCGCCGAGGTGGCGGAGGTGATCGAGACGCTCTGGGGCGGAGCCGAGACGCTCCTCGTCGTCAGCTCCGATCTCAGCCACTACCTGCCCTACGAGCAGGCGAGGGCGCTCGATCGCGCAACGACGCAGGCCATCGAGAACCTCGATCCCGAGGCGATCGGCGAGGATCAGGCCTGCGGCCGGCTCCCCGTGCAGGGGCTCCTGCTCGCGGCCCGGCGGCATGGCCTGCACGCGCGCACGCTCGATCTGCGCAGCTCCGGCGATACGGCCGGCTCGCGCGACGCTGTCGTCGGATACGGGGCCTATGCCTTCGCCTGAGCCGCAGCTCGCACCGCTGCTCAGCGTGGCGCGCGCCTCGATCGCCGAAGGCCAGCGAACGGGCGCGCCGCTCGCCGTCGACCCCGAGCGATACGACGCCGCGCTGCGCGAGCCGGGCGCGAGCTTCGTCACGCTCCACCTGGGCGGTGCGCTGCGCGGCTGTACGGGCAGCCTCGCACCCGTGCGGCCGCTGGTGGCGGACGTGGCCCATCACGCCTTCTGCGCGGCCTTCCTCGACTCGCGCTTCGCCCCGCTGCGCGCGGAGGAGCAGGCCGGCCTGCACGTCCACGTCTCGGGTCTCGGCCCGCAGGAGCGGCTCTTCCCGGGCTCCGAAGCAGAGCTGCTCGCGAGCCTTCGGCCCGGTATCGATGGCCTCGTGATCGAAGAGGGGGGCCGGCGCGCGACGTTCCTGCCCGCCGTCTGGGAGCAGCTCCCCTCGCCGCGCGACTTCCTGCGCCAGCTTCGCCGCAAGGCCGGCTTCGCGGACGACTACTGGTCCGCGGCCCTTTGCGTCTCCCGCTACACCGTGCAGGACGTCGAGGATCAGGAGCGCTCGAGCTCCCCGCGCAGCGAGCGGACCATGAGCCGCTCGTAGAGAGACGGCGCGAGGCGACTCAGGAAGAACGCCGCCTTGCCCGCCGCCGTCAGCACCAGCAGCGTGCGGCCCGCACAGGCCGCACGGTAGACCGCATCGGCCACGCTCTCGGGCGTCGCCACGCGGCCCACGGTCGACTGCGGATGCGCGGTGGTGCGGCCGTCACCGTCGAGGGCCGCCGCGCCGATGCCGGTGGCGGTGAAGCCCGGGCAGACCACGAGCACGTCCACGCCACGCGGAGCCAGCTCCGTGCGAAGCGAGGAGAAGAGCCCCACCACGGCGTGCTTGCTCGCGGCGTAGCCCGTCCGGCCGTAGAGCGGCGCAACCCCCGCGATCGAGCTGACGGCGATGATCAGCCCCCCGCGCGCGAGCAGGCTCGGCAGCGCCGCCTGCGTGCAGTGGACGGCTCCAAAGAGGTTCACGTCCATTACGCGCCGCAGGACGGCGCCATCGGTCTCGGTGAAGGCGCTCCGGTGCGTGATGCCCGCATTGTTGACGAGCACGTCGATGCCGCCGAAGCGCTCGATCACGGCCGCGATCGCATTCCGGCAGGCATTCTCGTCGCGGACGTCGCAGCCGAGCCCGATGGCCTCGCCCCCGGCGTGCGCCAGCTCCTCCGCGAGCGCTGCGGCCTTCGCCGCGTCGACGTCGAGCAGGGCGAGCTTCGCTCCCGCGCGGGCGAAGCGGCGCGCATAGGCAGCGCCGAGCCCGCTGCCGCCGCCGGTCACGACGACGACCCGGCCGGCAAACTCGCGGCGACGCGGCATGGGTGCATGCTGCACGAACGCGCTGCCGGACGCCAGCAATAGGAACGGATTGCGGCGACGCGCGCGGCCTTCCACTCCACGCGCGCCGCCGCGGCAGGGGCTCCGGCCTGGCTGGCTATCCCTGCGTGGCAACGAGCTCCCGATGCGGCTGGACGATCGCAGCCACCGTCTCGGCCACTTCAGCAGGGCTGCACGCCGGCCGGCGCCCGCGGCCCTTCCGTCCCGCCTCGCGTGCGATGTCCGCGAGCGAGAGCATCCCGAGAATCTGACCCGACGCATCGACGACCGGAAGTCGCCGCACACGCGCAGAGCGCATGGCAGCCTCGGCCGCCTCGAGCTCATCCGCGGGATCGCAGCACTTGACGACGCGAGACATGACGCCCTCGACCGGGATCTGGCCCAGCGGCCTGCCGTCGAGGCAGCCGGCCATGCAGATGTCGCGGTCCGTGATGATGCCCACCACGTGCCTCTCCGAACCCTCCACCACCGGGAGGGCCCCGCAGTCGCCGTCCCACATCTGGCGGGCCGCCGCGGCCAGCGTGTCGCGCGGTCCGCAGGTGCGAACCTCCTTCGTCATCAGCTGCTCGACCGTCATCCCCGAGCCCTCCGAGAGGCCCTGCCTCTCACCTCCCGACGATCCGCGCAGCCACGATCCCCCGACTCCGGGCGCCGCGCGTGCGAGCACGGATTCAGACACAGCAAGCGTCATGCCATACGCGCGCGGCATGCCGCGCGTTCCGGCGGTGCTTCCTGTGACAGCCCTGCAAAGCGTCGTGGCCCGATGCCTCAGACGGGCGCAGCCCTCGCCGTGCCCTCAGCGAAGCAGCGGCCAGCGATCGAGGGCGATCCTTCCGTCGAGGAGGTCGTCCGCGAGCTCGTGCAGGCGGCCCAGGCGACCACGCGCGATGTCGATTGCAGCGGCGGTGTGTGCCGTGGCGGGGCGGCCTTCGG
>CAYOIG010000817.1:0-7202 GCA_964403915.1 uncultured Myxococcaceae bacterium | reverse complement strand
GGATCGCCGCGCTGGCGGCGGCGGTGGCGGTGGCGGTGGGCCCCGCGGCGGTGGTGGCGGCTACGGCGGCGGCGGTGGCGGCGGCCGTGGCGGTTACGGCGGCGGCGGCAGCGGTGGTGGTGGCGGCGGCGGTCGCCGCGGCGGCTGGTAGCCAGCGCCCGGTAGCTTGGGTGCCGGGTCCGTCCTACGGGCCCGGCACCTCGCGCGGCCTAGAGCCGTGCATAGGCCGCGAGCGCCTCGCGGGCGTCGCAGACTTCGACGCCCGGCTCCTCGAGTACGGCCCGGAGCCAGTCGGGACGCCCGATCGCGCAGACCGTGATCGGTCGCTCGAGCCCCGAGAGCTGCGCCGCCTGACGCGCGAAGCTCGAGGCGTAGCCGGGCGGGCGGACGTCCCGTGACAGCTCTACGACCGCGAAGGGATCGGGCGGAATCACCGGATCGCGTTCCACCGCGGGGATCAGCGACGTGCCCGGCCGCGGCCCTCCTCCCACGAGGCCCGGCCCGTCCCGCAGGATCGCGCCCCGCACTGCCGTCGGTCGCGCGCCCGCCAGCAGCAGCGCAACGTAGGCCCCGAGCCCGCGCCCGAGGAGCGTGGCCGTGCCGAGTGCCGCCAGCGCCGCATCGGCGTCCGCCATGAGAATCTCCGCGGTGTAGCCGCCTCCCTCGGGAACGCTCGATCGCCCGTGCCCCGTGAAGTCGAGCGCGAGGACCGGCCCGGGCCAGGCCTCGGCCTCGCGCGGCGCCTCCCGGGCAGAGCGCTCGCCGAGCCCGTGCAGGAGCAGCAGGGCCCGCCCCTCGCCGGGACGCAGCGTGTGGAGTGCGAGACGCACCTTGCCGTGCACCAGCGTCTGCATCACGCGGCCAGGAAACGCAGCACGAGGTCGGCGACCTGGCGCGGCTTCTCGATGTGGATGAAGTGGCCGGTGTCGGCGAACTCGACGAGCTCCGCCTCCGGCGGCAGGAAGGGGCGCACCGACTCCGCCGTCGTGCCCCAGCCCATGACTTCGGGAATGAGGCCGAGGATGCCGAGCAGCGGCACGGACAGACCCGGCAGGCGTTCGAGATACCAATCGGGCCGCCACGGGCCGAAACCGCCGAAACGCAGCGACGGATCGATCTTCCAGCGCCAGCCGTCCGCATCGCGGCGCGCGCCGATGCGAACGAGATAGCGCAGCCACTCGGGGGTGAGGCGCGGATTCATGCGCCCGCGCCGCGCAGCGAGCTCGTGCAGGGTGCCTGGCTTGCGCTCGAGCGTCACTGCGCGCCGGCGGTGATCGAGCCAGCCGGTGATCTCCGCCGCGAGCAGCCGCGTGCGCTCGTGGTCGGCGACATCGGGGGAAGGCCGGCGCGACGGCAGGCCATCGATGTTCACGAGACGTGAGACGCGGTGCGGGCAGGCCTCGGTGAGGTGCGTGAGCAGCGAGCCGCCTTTCGAGTGGCCGACCAGGGGCGCCGGCTCGCGCGTCGTGGCGTCGAGGACGGCCAGCGCGTCGCGCGCGTCGGCCTCCCAGCTGTAGAGGGCCGTGTGGGCGCTGTCGCCGTGCCCGCGCTGGTCCCAGCAGACGACACGCCAGCCGCCGGCCGCGAGCAGGGGCGCAAAGACATCGAAGGTGCCCGCGAAGTCGAAGCCACCGTGGGCGAGCAGAAGCGGTGGCGCTCCGGCATCACCCCATTCGTAGACCGCGAGCCGCACGCCGCTGTGCTCGACCGTGCGGCGGCGTGAGGGGCGCACGGCGCCGGGGGGAGTCGGCTCCCCTTCATCGTCGGGCTGCGACCGGACGCTCTGGCTCATGGCACTCCTCCTGCAAATCCGGGCGCGAATCGTCAAGGTAGTGTGAAAACCCGCCCGGGAGCCAGCGCGGCGGCCTGGCCGTGCGCCACCCACGGGATGCGCACGCTAGCCTCTCGGCCTCGCGGGAGATCCGCCTTGAAGCAGCTCGTCGACTGGGTTTTCACGATCCCGTTCCTCGCGGCCTTCGGAGGGCTGCTCGCCTTCTTCGATCCGCTGCAGCGCGTGGCGCGCGTGTTCGGCCAGCGCCCCCAGGAGCTCATGGCGGGCGCCCTGCAAACCGGCCTCGTCTTGGCGTTTCGCATCTGCGGCACGAAGGTCGACGTGGAGCGCTCGCCCGCCGTTCGGCCGTGGTCGTCCTATGTGCTGATCGCGAACCACCAGAGCCTCTTCGACATCCCGATCTTCGGCGCGATCCTGTTCTCGAACTTCCCGAAATACGTCTCGAAGCGCGAGCTTGCGCGCTGGATCCCGAGCATCTCCTACAACCTTCGCCGCGGCGGCAATGCGATCATCGACCGCAAGGACCGCGCGCAGGCCCTCACCGAGATCCGCGCGCTCGGCCGCCGGCTCGGCGAGCGGGGCGTCTCGGCCGTGATCTACCCCGAAGGCACCCGCTCGCGCCGGGGGGAGCTCGGCGTATTCAAGCCCGGGGGAACGCTGGAGCTGCTCGAGGCCGCGCCCGACGTGCCCGTGGTGCCGGTCACGATCGACAACGCCTGGAAGCTGCTGCGCCACAACCTGCTTCCCGTCCCCTTTGGCACCCGCGTCCGGGTGCGCATCGGCGACCCGATCCCGCGGAGCCCGAACGAGGACCGGGCCGCCCTGCTGGCCCGCGTCCGTGAGCAGATCGCCGGCACCCTCGACGAGTGGCGCAAGGGCGAGGCCGGCGCCGGAGACTGATCGAAGCAGCCAGGCGGCGGGGACGTCCAACGCGAGGCCTTCCGGCGGCTACGGGCCTGCGGCCCCACTGCCGATGCAGGGGACCGACCCGCGGCCCTGCGGTCGCGACGGCCCTATGGCCCGAGTTACGATGGAGCGTCATGGCACGGCACCTTCGCGTCTTCCTCCTCGCCCTCCCTCTCGCGGCACCGCTCGCCCTGGCAGGCGGCGCCCTTCCGGCCAGCGCCACGGCACTCTCGTGCGAGGCGATCCCCAACCTGGTCGACGCCATCCTCCAGAACCACGTCAAGTATCGGAAGCTCGACGACGGGCTCGAGGAGCGGGCCATCGACGCCTACGTGAAGCGCCTCGACCCCTCGCGAACCCTCTTCCTCGAGAAGGAGGTGGCCGAGCTGAAGCAGTCGCTGCGTCCGATCTTCGATGAGATCCAGCAGGGCAAGTGCGACCGGCTCAAGAAGACGCAGCTCTCGCTCGTGACCCGCTACCGCGACATGGAGAGCTACTTCCGCAGCCTCGTCGAAAGGCCCGGCTACCAGATCGACGCCAGGGTCTCGCTGGTCACCGACCCCGAGAAGCGCGGCTACCCGAAGACGATCGACGAGCGCAACGAGCTGTATCAGAAGCTGGCGCACTTCCAGATGTCGAACTACGTGAGCGCCGGAACGAGCCTCGAAGAGGCCAGGAAGCAGCTCGTCCACCGCTACGAGCTGCTCTCGAAGCAGGCGGCCGACCAGAAGGTCGAGGACGTCTACACGGCCTTCCTCGATTCCTTCGCGAACGCTCTCGACCCGCACTCGAACTATCTCTCGGCCGACGACGTCGAGGACTTCCAGATCGGGATGGGCCTCTCTCTCGAGGGCATCGGGCTCGCGCTGTCTTCACGCGACGGCTACGTGGTGGTGGAGGAGGTGATTCCGGGCGGCGCGGCCGAGCGCCAGCAGACGATCAAGCGCAAGGACAAGATCATCGCCGTGACGCAAGAAGCCGGCGCCCCGGTGAACGTCATCGACATGCCGCTGCGCGACGTCGTGAAGATGATCCGCGGCAAGAAGGGAACGCCGGTCGAGCTCACCGTTCTGCGCCAGAACGAGACGACCGAACGCTTCAACACGACGATCGTGCGCGACAAGATCAACCTCGAGGAGCAGGCCGCCAAGCTCCGCTTCGAGACGCGTGCAGTGGACGGCAGAAACGTGAAGCTCGCGATCCTCGAGCTGCCCTCGTTCTACGGCGATCGCGACAGCAGCAAGCGCCAGTCGATCAAGGACGTGCAGGATCTGATCGACCAGGCCGAGAAGGAGAAGGCCGACGGGCTGCTGCTCGACCTCTCCCGCAATGGTGGCGGCCTGCTCGAGCACGCCGTGGGCATCTCGGGCCTGTTCCTCAAGCGGGGTCCGATGGTGGCAGTGCAGCACTCGCCGTCGCAGACGCAGCAGCTGCCGGACCCCGACGGCGAGATCCGCTGGTCGGGCCCGCTGGTGGTGCTGACCTCGCGCGCCAGCGCCTCGGCCTCCGAGATCCTCGCCGGCGCCCTCAAGGACTACAAGCGCGCCGTCATCGTCGGCGACGACCACACGTTCGGAAAGGGCACCGTGCAGAGCGTCGTGCCGCTGCGCGAGGGCCTCGGTGCGCTCAAGATCACGACGGCGCTCTTCTTCCGACCCGGCGGCGAGTCGACGCAGCTCACCGGCGTTCCGGCCGACGTGGTGATCCCCTCCCCCTTCGATCTGGCCGAGTTCGGCGAGGGAGCGCAGCCCTACTCGCTTCCGGGCCAGAAGATCGATGCCTTCGCGAGCCCGGCGGCCAATGGCGCCACGGCCGAAGACGGCCGCTATCAGCCCGTGACGTCCGATCTCGTGAAGGCCCTCACCGAGCGCTCACAGAGCCGCGTGGCGCAGAGCACGGAGTTCGCCGAGATGGCGAAGAAGCGCGACGAGGCGAAGAAGAACCAGGGTGTGATCCGTCTCGACCAGATCGAGAAGGAGAAGAAGGAAGACGACGCGGTCGACGCGAGCGAGAGCAGTCCGTCGGCACGCGCGGCCGCGCGCGAGAAGTCACCGCAGGTGCAGGAGGCCGTGGCCATCCTCGCCGATCTCGTGGCGCTGGAGCAGGGAGCGACCCTACCGGCCGGCCGGACGCAGAGCCAGGCCCAGACTCATTCGGTGAACTGAAGCGGAAGCAAAGGAGCAGCGCCTTGTCTCTCGATCTCGTCGACGCCCCGTCTCGCCTGCCGGAGCGCATGCAGCGCGCGATCGAGGCGGCGCTTCCGGGCGCGGCGGTCGCCGTGCGCACTTCCGGGCCGGGTCATTTCGAGGTGCGCGTGGTCTCCGAAGCGTTTCGCGGCAAGTCGCGGCTCGAGCAGCAGCGCCTCGTCCTCGGTGCCCTGGCGCAGCTGATGCAGGGTGAGCGCGCCCCCGTCCACGCAATCGATCGGATCGAGACGCTCCTGCCCTGACCTCGCGCGGGTCGCTTCGCTCGCTCCGCCTGGCTATTCGCGATCGTTCGTGTCGGACCGCGGCGGGAGCGCAAAGCTGGCGCGGCCCGTCAGCACCAGCCGCACGACGTCGAGCTGCGAGTGCGTCCCCGTCCGCGCGAAGATCTGCTTGATGTAGCCCCGGATCGTCATCGGTCGCAGCTTCCGCAGCTCCGAGTCCTCCGGCAGAGCGCCGCCGTGGGTGAGCGCAACGGCCGTTCTCGCCTCCGCAGGCGTGAGGCCGTAGCGCTGCCGGAGCGCACTCTCGTCGACGGCCACTCCGGCGTCGGGATCGCGAACGTACACGATGGCGTGACGGCCTCCGGAGCACGCGCCCTCGCGAAGCGGCAGGGGCCGCAGCGTCACCTCGTAGGGCCGCTGCCCCGAGCGACGCGGCAGATGGAAGGACGCCTCGGCCGCCGGGCCCGCCCCGCAGCGCAGCAGCCGCTGGAGCCGCGACTCGAGAACGCCGCCGCTCGGCTCGCGTAGCGCGCCGTGGACGAGGCAGATGGCGTCGCCCTGTTCGAGGATGGCCGCGCCCGCAGGGTTCGCGAAGAGCAGGCGCAGCGCCTCGTCCACGACCAGGACGCCGAGCGGCAGGCCGTGCATCAGCGCGCCGAGCATATCCGTCTCGGGCCCCGTCCAGCGCGAGCGCCGCGCGGCCGCCGGCATCGCTTCGACCGCAGCAGCAGGCGCCGTGCGGACGATCGGAAGACCGGAGCCGGCGGGCGTCGTCCTGGCGAGCATCGGATCTCTCCCCGTGCGTACGCCGCCATCCTGCCGCGTCGCCACCAGAGAGTCTGTGAACGCGTTCACACAAGGCCATCTTTTTCCGCTTCATGCAGGCGGAGGGCCACCCGCCAACCTCTCCAGCTCCTCCCGGCGCAGGATCGTGACGGCGGCACGATCGAGCCGGATCACGCCCCGGGTGGCCCAGGCCCGCAGGTGCTTGTTCACGGCCTCGCGGGTCGTTCCGACCCAGCTCGCGAGGTCCTGCTGCGAGATGCCGGCGTCGATCCGCAGGCCGCCGGGCGTCGCCTTGCCGTAGATCTCGGCCAGCTCGAGGATGCGGCGCGCAAGCCGCACGGGGAGGCTGTTGAGGGCGAAGTCCGAGAGCTGCTCGGTCAGCTCCGCGACCCGCTCCGCGAGGGCCGCCAGCAGCCCGGTCGCGAGTCGGGGATGCTGCTCGATCAGCTCGAGAAAGGCCCGCCGCCCGATCACGAGCAGCTCGCAGGGCTCGGCGGCCACGATGCTCGCGGTGCGGCGCCCGCCGTAGAAGACCGAGATCTCGCCGAGGATCTCACCGGGCTGCAGGATGCGGAGCACCACCTCGCGGCCATCCTCGCCCGGAGAGACCACGCGCACCCGTCCCCGGAGGATTGCGTAGACGCTGTCGGTCTCCTCGCCGCGATGGAAGAGGATCTCTCCCTCGTCGAGACGACGCCTGCGCGCGAGCGCCACGACGCGATCGACGTCCGCCGCCGGAAGCGCAGAGAAGAGCGGGCTTCGCGCGAGCACGGCGCGAACTTCTTCGGCGGGCAGGCTGACCACGCACCGAGTCTATGCGCTGTGCGGCCGGCGCGCGCCCGGGTGTTTCCCTAGATCGCCTCCCGGCCTCGGCTACGCTGCGGCCGTGCCCGTCCGTGCCGTGATCTTCGACCTGGGTGGCGTCGTGCTCGGCTCGCCCCTGCACGCGATCGCTCACTACGAGCACGAGCACGGGCTGCCGCCCGGCTGTGTCAACCGCCAGGTCGCGGGCGGCGGGGCCGAGGGGGCGTGGGCGCGCCTCGAGCGCGGCGAGCTCTCGCTCGAAACGTTCTTCCCGGCGTTCGAGGCGGAGTGCAGCGAAGCAGGGCTATCCCTCGACGCCCGCGCTCTGTTCGCGGAGATGGCCGAGGCAGCGCAGCCGCGGCCGGCCATGCTCGAGGCCATCCGCCGCATCCGCGCGAGCGGGCTGCGTGCTGCGGCGCTCACCAACGACTGGGCCTCCGAGAAGGCGCCGGCGAGCGCCCTCGCGCCG
This sequence comes from uncultured Myxococcaceae bacterium, assembly GCA_964403915.1. Lineage (GTDB taxonomy): Bacteria > Myxococcota_A > UBA9160 > UBA9160 > UBA9160 > MYXO. Next base: position 17 of record CAYOIG010000817.1, on the reverse strand, counting down.
CACTTCGACGTCTTCAT
>CAYOIG010000816.1:0-7701 GCA_964403915.1 uncultured Myxococcaceae bacterium | reverse complement strand
GGAGAGTGCCGTGTTCCCGCGCGCGAGATGCGTGAGAAAGTTCGAGATGTTTCCGGCCGGGCACGACGAGACGAGGATCATGCCGAGTGCGATGCTCGGACGCGGCTGGATCAGCAGCACCAGCAGGTACGTGAATGCCGGGAAGACGACGTGATGCGCCAGCAGCCCGATCACGAGACCACGTGGCGTGCGCAGGGCCTCGCGGAAGTCGCCGGGGCCGATCTCGAGGGAGACGCCGAACATGACGAAGCCGAGGACGACGTTCATCAGGAGCAGCGTCCGCGGGTCGAAGTTGAGGCGGACGAGATCGATGTCGGCCATTCGGGCTCCAGCGCAGCGCGGCGTAGTCCCGGACTATCCGACCAGCTTCTTGAACCGCAGCCGGTGAGGCTGGTCGGCTTCGGCGCCGAGGCGCTTGTGCCGATCGGCTTCGTATTCCTGGTAGTTGCCCTCGAACCATTCGACGTGGCTGTCGCCTTCGAAGGCGAGCATGTGCGTCGCGATGCGGTCGAGAAACCAGCGATCGTGAGAGATCACGACCACGCAGCCGGAGAAATCGACGATGGCGTCTTCCAGGGCGCGAAGCGTATCGACGTCGAGGTCGTTCGTGGGCTCGTCGAGCAGCAGCACGTTGCCGCCGCTCTTGAGCAGCTTCGACAGATGGAGGCGGTTGCGCTCTCCGCCCGAGAGAGAGCCCACGAGCTTCTGCTGCTCGGGGCCCTTGAATCCGAACGACGCGAGGTAGGCGCGCGACGGCAGCTCGCGCCGGCCGACCTTCATCACCTGCTCGCCGCCGCTCACCTCCTCCCACACCGTCTTCTTCGGATCGAGACCGCGCGACTGGTCGACGTAGGCGAGCTGCACGGTCTCTCCGAGACGCAGCGTCCCCGAATCGGGCTTCTCCTCGCCGACGATCATGCGGAAGAGCGTGGTCTTTCCGGCGCCGTTGGCGCCGATCACGCCCACGATGCCGCCGGGCGGGAGCGAGAAGCTGAGCTCGTCGATCAGCAGGCGGTCGCCATAGGCCTTGCGAATCTTCTCGGCCTGGATCACGACGTCGCCCAGGCGAGGTCCGGGCGGGATCGTGATCTCCACCGTCTCGGGCAGGCGCTGCTGCTCCTGCGCCACGAGATCTTCGTACGCCTTCACGCGCGCCTTGCTCTTCGCCTGCCGCGCGCGGGGCGACATGCGCACCCAATCGAGCTCGCGTGCGAGCGTTCGCTGACGCGCCGAGGCCTGCTTCTCCTCCTGGGAGAGGCGCTGCTGCTTCTGCTCCAGCCAGGACGAGTAGTTCCCCTGCCACGGGATGCCGCGCCCGCGATCGAGCTCGAGAATCCAGCCCGCCACGTTGTCGAGGAAGTAGCGATCGTGGGTGATGGCCACGACGGTGCCGGGATACTCCTGCAGGAAGTGCTCGAGCCAGGCCACGCTCTCGGCATCGAGGTGGTTCGTCGGCTCGTCGAGCAGCAGCACGTCGGGCTTCGCCAGCAGGAGGCGGCACAGCGCGACACGCCGCTTCTCGCCACCCGAGAGCTTCGACACCTCGGCATCGCCGGGCGGCAGACGCAGAGCGTCCATCGCGATCTCGAGGGTACGATCGAGCTCCCAGGCGCCGACCGCGTCGATCTGGTCCTGCAGCCGGCCCTGCTCTTCCAGCAGCGTGTTCATCACGTCGTCGTCGAGCGGCTCGGCGAACTTCGCGCTGATCTCTTCGAAGCGGCGGAGCAGGCCGCGCGTTTCGGCGACGCCCTCCTCGACGTTTCCGAGCACGTCCTTCGAGGCATCGAGCTGCGGCTCCTGGGGCAGGTATCCGATTCGGATGCCCTCGGCCGGATGCGCCTCGCCGAGATAATCTTTGTCGATGCCGGCCATGATCCGCAGCAGTGTGCTCTTGCCCGCGCCGTTCGCGCCGATGACGCCGATCTTCGCGCCAGGCAGGAATGCGAGCGTGATGCCGTCGAGGATCACGCGATCGGGCGGAACCACGCGGCGCAGATCCCGCAGCGTGAAGACGAACTGATGGGCCACCGGCCTCCCCCTGCAGCGACGAAAACGTTCTGGAGGCTGCCGAGTGTACCGTCGTCGCGCTGGAGCGCGAGCTGGCGACGGCTCCTGGGGGCGGCTGCCGTGGCACTGGCCGCTGCGCCGTCGGCCGGCCTCGCGGCTGGGCCGGCGTCAACGCCGCACCCGGAGGTCGTCGTCGTCGTGAACGGCGCCTCGATGATCTCGCGAGCGATCGGAGACTACTACCGCGCGCAGCGCGGCATCCCGGCCGGGAACGTGATCGCGATCGAGCTCCCGCTTCCCGATCCGGCCAGTCCGGCGAGCCTGCACGAGAGCATCTCCCGCACCGACTTCGTCGCACGAATCCGCGACCCGCTGCTCGCAGCCCTCGAGGCGCGCGGGCTTCGCGACCAGGTCCAGATCCTCGTCACGACGCAGGGGCTTCCGCTGCGCGTCCTGCCCCATGGCGCCACTGGAGACGAGATCCTGCGCCGCGAGACGGGCGCCTCGCTCGAAGCCGAGCTCGCGCTGCTCGGCTCCGACCTCGACGGCAGCGCCGGCGTCGAAGGCTCGGTGAACCCCTACTTTCGCGCCGCGGAGTCCTTCGCGCGCTTCCGTGCCCGGCATCCGGAGGCGCCGCTCCGCTACCTCGTGGCGCGCCTCGATGGCTACCAGACGCCCGTCGACGCCGACACCGGCGTCCCGCGTGACGTGAAGGCCCTGATCGATCGCGCCACGGCGCCGGCCACGGGCGGGCTCTTCGTGGTGGACGAGCATCCGGGCATGCAGGCCGGCTACGAAGCAGCGAACCTCGCCTGGCTCTCTCCCTTGGCCGCGCTACTCGCTGCACTCGGCCTGCCCCTGCTGCACGATTGGGAGCCCGCCATGGTGAGCGGCGCGCACGGCATCGCCGGCTACGCCTCCTGGGGCAGCAACGATCCAGCCCACGGTCCTGCTCCCTTCTACGGCGCGCTCGCGCTCCCGGACGGCGCACGGCGGCGCATCCCGGGCGCCTTCGCGCCGGGCGCCATCAGCATCGATCTCGTCAGCACCAACGCGCGCTCGCTGCGCTCTCCGGCGAGCTACGGGCAGTCGCTCGTAGCCGATCTCGTGCGCCTCGGCGTCGCGGGCGCCGCGGGTCACGTGAGCGAGCCGGTCCTCGTGGGGGTACCGCGCCCGCAGGTGTTGCTGCCGCGCTTCGCGCAGGGCGCTGCCGCGGGAGAGGCCTTCTTCCGCAGCCTTCCCTTCCTCGGCTGGCAGAATGTTTGGATCGGTGATCCGCTGCTGCGTCGTGTGCCGCCGCGGCAGCCGCCGCTCGTCGACTCTGATGGAGATGCGATCGCCGACGTGCGGGACGACTGCAGCGAGATTCCCAACCCCGATCAGCGCGACACCGACGGCGACGGCTACGGAAACCTCTGCGACCCGGACCTCGACCAGGACGGCCGCGTGACGACCGTCTGGCAGGAGGGCGCCGCCCGCGGACGAATGGGCGATCTCGAGCGCTTCGAGGCCGCGAGCGCCGCCGCGCGCTACGAGCCGGACGCAGACCTCGACGGCAATGGCCGGGTCGACGCGCGGGACGTCGCCCTCGCGCAGCTCTGGCTCTTCCAGTCGCCGGGTCCGAGCGGCCGCGGCCGTCTGCCCGGGGCAGCCCGCCCTGGGACCGAGTCGCGGGCGATCACGCCGAAGGCAGCCGGACGATGAATCGCGCGCCTTGCCCCGGGCTCGACGCGATCTCGAGCGAGCCGCCGTGTTCGCGCACGATGTCGAATGCGATGGAGAGGCCGAGTCCGGTGCCTTCGTCCGGCCCCTTGGTCGTAAAGAATGGATCGAAGATGCGGTCCTGGATCTGCTCGGGAATGCCGGGGCCGTTGTCGCTCACGTGCAGCTCGACGCCGCCGCGCTGGGCCAGCGTCTCGACGCTGATGCGTCCAAAGGGTCTTTGCTGCAGCGCGTGCTTCGCGTTCAGCAGCAGGTTGAGGACGACCTGGCCGAGCCGATCCGCAGAGCCCTTCACCGATGGCAGGCTGGGAGCGAGCCGGGGGCTCACGATCACGTCGCGGCTGCTGTGCAGCTCCGCCAGCCGGATCGCCTGCCGCGCCACGGCATTGAGATCCACCGGCAGCGCCTCATCCACGTCCGCCCGCGAGAAGCGCCGCAGCCCATCGACGATGCGCCCGATTCTCTCTACACCGTCGAGCGTCTCTTCCGTGATCTGTCGCATCTCGGCGAGATCCTCGCGCTCGCGTCCTTCGAAGGCGCCGAGCCGGCGCTCGACGACGCCGGCGAGCACCAGCAGGGCATTGAGATTCGAGCGGACGTAGGCGAGCGGGTTGTTCACCTCGTGGGCAATTCCGGCGACCATGCCGCCCACGGTCTCGAGCTTCTGGCTCTGGCGCGCGAAGCGCTCGTAGCGACGCTGCTCCGTGCGGTCATGGAGCACGACGTACCGGCCGGCCGGCTCCCCGCGACGGCCCCGCACGACGGCACTCCGCATCTCGACCCAGCGCTCGTCACGGCTCTGCAGCACGGTCGCGACCGGCGGTCCGTCCTCGTCCGAGAGGCCGAGCACCGCCTCGAGACGCTCTGCGTCCACGTCCCAGTCGACCACGTGGAGGGCGTCGGCGAGCGTTCGCCCGCGCAGATCCGAACGCCCCAGCATGCGCACCGCCGCCGGGTTGAGGTCCAGCACGACTCCGTCGCCGTCCGCCACGAGCAGGCCGTCCGAGAGGTGCTCGAGCACGTCGCGACGCGCGAGCGGGAGCGTGCCGTCGAGGATTCCGAAGCGGAAGATGGCGGTCGTGACCAGCGCCAGCGAGAGCGTGAGCGCGAGCGGCGTCGGATCCGTAGCGCTCGGGGACAGGCCCGCCAGGAACTGCGCATTGGCGACGAGAGGAACCAGCGCGGCCAGCGAGAGCAGCAGCGCAGGCCGGCGCCGGCGCATCGATCGCATGCGCCGCGCGGAGGAGAAGAGGAGGAGCGCGCCGCCGAGGCCACACAGCTGCCCCCAGGTCGCGAAGGCCCAGAAGACGGGACCGCCCGCATCCACCACCTGGGCCGGCGTTGCGCCGGCGCCGAGGTTCACCGAGAAGAAGAGATGGTGGGCACCGTTGGTGAGCAGGGCGAGAAATGCGAGCCCCGATGGCAACAGCGCGATCGACGCCGCGAAGGCCATGCGCTGGACGACGAAGGGCACGCGCGCCTGATGCGCGGCGAGCAGTATCCACGCCGCGGGCACCAGCGCGACGCCCGTGAATCCGACGAGCTGAGCGAGTCTCGCCCCGGAGGCCTGCGACGTGAGGAGCGAGCCGAGAGATCCGGCCGACCAGAGCGTGACGGCGGCGAGAAGACCGAAGAGGAGCCATTGCTGCGTGGAGCGTTCGCGCTGCGTTCCGACGTATCCGGCGAGCGCCGCGGCCAGCAGAAGCGTGAGAGAACCCTGCAGAGCTCCGGGAGGCATCGGCTGGAGGATCGGCGGAACGCCGGGTCGATCTGAGAGCGGAAGCCCACCGGGGAACGCTGGAGGAGCCGATCGGGGGTTCTCTGCGCGTGCGCCAGCGGTGCGCCGGCGGGTCGCCGCTACACCAGCCGCCCGGCCTGCAGCAGATCGCCCGCACGCGGAAGATCCTCGCCGCCCTCTGGCGCGGGAAGCCCGTCGACGAAGAGAACGCTGCGCGTGCGCACCGCCGGAATGCGAGGCCCCGGCGTGAGGATGCCGGCGAGGTTCAGCGGATCGACGGCGCAGACCCAGACCCGCTCGCCCGTTCGCGGAAGGCGCCGCGTCTCGCGCAGCGCATCCACCGCCTCGGGCAGTGCGTACTGCTCGCCGCTCACGCCCGTCACGAAGCGTCCGCCACGCACGAGGCCGCGAGCTTCGAGCCGCCGCAGCGCCCACACGATCTCGCGCCATGGAAGCGCGAGGCTCTCGCGCGCGAGAACGTCGCGGAAGAGCACACCCCAGCGCGCGAGAAGCTGCTCGGCCACCGCTTCCGCGAGCGACTCCCGATCGGCGCCGGGATCCGCGGGCGGGAGCAGGGCCCAGCGTCCTTCCGAGACGCCGTCGCGGGCGCCGCGCCGGAGCCGTCGCGTCGCCGCGCCCGGCGTGGTGCGCCGCGACCAGCGCTCCCGCGTCGAGAGCAGCGTGCGAACGCTTCCGAAGCCGTCGGCCGTGACGAGCCCCCGGCCCACCAGCTCCCAGAGCGCGTCGTCGATCTCCGCCGGAATGCGCCGCAGCCCCGTCACCAGCTCACCCTGGAAGAGCGCCCCGCGGTCGCGAAGCGTCTCCAGCACGTCGCGGGCCACACCGTCGCTCGGAAGTGTCGCGTCGACCTCTCCCCGCGCGGCGGCGAGCATCCATCCCAGATTGGCGCGCGCGCTGAATGCGAGCGGCGTGGCGCGGGAGGGGCCCGCGACGACTTGGTCCGCGCCCCCTTCCGCCGGAAGCCCCAGCCGAGCCCACGCCAGCTCTCCAGAGAGGCAGAGCTCGTCGAGCCAGGCCGGGCGGTAGTCGGCAACGCGGGCCGGAAGCACGCGCTCCTCCCAGCCCCCAGCCGCGCACTCGAAGCCCTGAAGCTGCTCGATCGCCAGCAGCACGCCGCGCCGGCCCACGCGCTGCGTTCCGGGCGCCACGCGCTGCCAGCGCAGCAGGAAGCGAAGATAGTCTTGCACCGTCGCCGGCTCGATCTCCCGCCGCAGACGCTCCCGGGTGTAGTGATGGATGCGCGCCAGCAGCCGGCGCTCGCAGAGCTCTTCGGCGCCTGCGGCGCGTGCTGGATCGAAGCGACCTCGCAGTGCGAAGCCCTCGGCTTCGAGCTGGCCGAGGGCGATCGCCACGTCGGCTTCGCCGAGCCCCGTGCGCAGCGCGAGCTGCGCGGCCGTACAGGGGCCGGACACCGCGAGGTGCCCTCTCAGGGCGAGCACGGCGGCCTCTTCACGCGAGGGCACGGGCCGCGCCGCGAGCGCATCCGGGAGTCGCAGGCCCGGCTCGGCGATCGCTCCCGGGAAGATCGCGTTCGCGACGACGAGCCCTTCCGCGGCCACCCAGAAGGGCCCCGCCGGCGTGGCCAGCGTGGTGGCACGGCCCGCGCGCACGAGCGCGGCGTGCCAGGTCTCGAAAGCGGACTCGGGCCGGAAGACCGCGAGGCTCACGAGCACGTCGTGAAGCTCCTCGGCGTCGCGCGGATCCGGGCGCGCCTCCTCGCGCACGCGTGCCACCGCCCCGGCATCGAGATGGGCGAGATCGCGCTGCTCGAGAGGCAGCCCGCGGCGCAGCGCCACGGCCCGCGAGCGCCGCTCTTCGAGGGGCGCGTCGTCGAGAAAGGTGTAGGGCCGGCCACTGAGGATCTCGTGCGCGAGAGGGGATGGCTCCGTCGCCTCGCAGAAATGCAGCCGTACGGCGCCCGCTTCGATGCTGCGCAGCAGCGCGAGGAGCCCGTCGGCATCCGCCGCCTCGGTCATGCAGTCGCGCAACGTCTCGCGCACGATCGGGTGCTCGGGGATCTCCAGTGCCCCCGAGACGTTCTCCTGGCAGGCCGCCAGCGACGGGAAGACCGCCGCCAGCAGGTCGTCGGATTGCATGCGCTGGAGCTGCGCCGGAACCCTGTGCCCCTGCCGCCAGCGCAGCACGACGAGCGCGCGGTTGAGATTCCAGCGCCAGCGCACCTGGAAGGCCGGCGCGCGCAGCAGCGCCTGCTC
>CAYOIG010000815.1:0-1561 GCA_964403915.1 uncultured Myxococcaceae bacterium | reverse complement strand
GAAGGCCGGCTGCTGAACCTCGGCTGCGCCACCGGGCATCCGAGCTTCGTGATGTCGGCCTCGTTCACGAACCAGGTGCTGGCCCAGCTCGAGCTGAGCCAGAATGCCGAGAAGTACGAGAAGCGCGTCTACATGCTGCCGAAGCATCTCGACGAGGAGGTGGCGCGGCTCCACCTCGAGAAGCTCGGCGTCAAGCTCACGAAGCTGTCGAAGGCGCAGGCCGACTACATCGGCGTGCCGCTGGACGGCCCCTACAAGCCCGATCACTACCGCTACTGAGCCGGCCAGCCCCGCCCGGGTGTCAGCCCTCGTCGAGATCGCGGCCGAGCGTCTCGGGAACGAAGCAGAGGAAGATCGCGAGCGAGGGCAGGGCCAGGAGCTGGAGCCAGAGGATCGCCGCGGCGAGCCCGCCGAGGGCTGCGGCGAGCGTCGCCACCAGGAACTGCCCCACGATCACCGACGACGACTCCGCGAGGTAGGCCCATCCATAGTAGGTGCCGCGCAGCCTCGTCGGAAACAGCTCGGCTCCCAGCGAGCGACCCGCCGTGATGCTCGCATTGCCCGCGACCGAGAGCGCGGCAAAGGCCAGGCCGAGCCGGATGGCGCTCCACACCGCACCATCTCCCTCGGCCGTGTAGAACAGGATCGAAGCGAGCGGGGCGAGGATGGCCGCGCCGACGAGCGTCGGCTTTCGCCCGATGCGATCGGCCACGGAAGCGGCGAGCGGAAACCCTGCGAGCCCGAGGCCGCCACCCGCAAAGAGCACCACGCTCCCGACGGTCGCCGACAGCTCGAGCGTGTGCACGACGTGGTAGAAGACCCAGCTCCCGGCCACGATTCCCGGCACGCTGCCGAGAAAGATGGTGCCGATGCGCGCGAGTGCGACGCGACGGTGGGGAGGCTCGAAGAGATCGAGCATGCGCCCGGCCTTCGTCTCCCCGCGCGCTGCCGCATGGGCGAAGGCCTGCGTCTCGGGCAGCACCCGCCACACCAGCGGCAGCGCCACGGCCGGAAGCGCCGCCAGCGCCCAGGCCCAGCGCCAGGTGCCCGGCATGCCCTCGAGCGACGACACCACGACGAGCGCGAGGCCGCCGCCGAGTGCGCCGGCGATTCCCGCGCGCGCCTGGCCCCGCGCGCGCTGCTCGGCGGACGACATCTCGGCGAGCATCACGATCACCATCGAGCTCATCGTGCCCGTGAGAAAGCCGCGCAGGATCTGCACCAGGACGTAGAGGGAGAGCGTTGGCGCCAGCGCGGCGAGCAGCGTGATCGCCGGCAGTGCGGTGCAGGCCGCGAGCAGGATGCCGCGGCGTCCCCAGTGGTCGGCGCGGCGCGTGAGGAGAAGCGTCGGGATCGCGTCCAGCGACATGAAGCCGAACGCGAACGAGATGCCCGCATCGCCGAGGTCGAAGCTCTTGGCGAGAAACGGCGAGGCCACGCCGTTCACCGTCACGAGATAGCCCGCCCAGACCATGAGGCCCATGAGAACCGGGCCGAGGAGCCGGTGCGACGGCGCTTCCCCGGTCTCCGCCTGCGGGGTGCTCAGGGAAGCCTTTCGCCG
>CAYOIG010000814.1:0-7230 GCA_964403915.1 uncultured Myxococcaceae bacterium | reverse complement strand
CGCTGCGGGGAACGGCGCGCGGCATGAGCCTCGCCGCTGCAATCGAAATCGCCGTGCGCGGGGACGAGGTTCCGGCCCCGGTGCTGGAGGCCGCCTTCGGCGAGATCATGGACGGCAAGGCGACGCCCGTCGGCATCGCCGGCCTGCTGATTGCGCTACGCACGAAGGGCGAGACGGCCGGCGAGATCACGGCCGTGGCGCGCGCGCTGCGCGCGCGAGGGCCGCAGGTGCGCGCCTGCGATCCGCGAACGGTCGACACCTGCGGAACGGGCGGCGACGGCGCGGGAACCTTCAACATCTCGACCGCCGCGGCCTTCGTCGTGGCCGGAGCGGGCGTGCCCGTGGCGAAGCACGGCAACCGCGGCGCGACGAGCCGCGCCGGGAGCTTCGACGTGCTGGAGGCGCTGGGCGTCGAGATCGAGCTCGGCGTGGAAGCGGCCGTGCGCATTCTCGGCGAGATCGGGATCGCGCCCTTCTTTGCCCGCGTCGCGCACCCCGCCATGCGCTTCGTCGCCCCCGTGCGGCGCGAGCTCGGCGTGCGCACGCTCATGAACTGCATGGGTCCGCTGCTCTCGCCCGTGGGCGCGCGCCGGCAGCTGATCGGCGTCTACGAGCCCTCGCTCTGCGCGCTGCTCGGCCGCGTGCTCTTCGCGCTCGGAACCGATGCGGCGCTGCTGGTGCACGGGTCCGACGGCCTCGACGAGATCACGATCACCGGCCCCACCCATGCGGTGCGCGCGGGCGGCGCCTTCGGCGAGGGGCGGGCCTTCGAGATCGATCCGCTGCGGCTCGGGCTTGCTCTGGCCCGGAGCGAGGACCTGCGTGGCGGCGATGCGGCCGAGAACGCGGAGATCCTGCGCAGTGTGCTCGATGGCGCGGCTGGGCCGCGACGCGACGTGGTCTGCCTGAACGCGGCAGCGGCCCTGTGGGTTGCGGACGCAGCCGAGTCTCTCGAGGAGGGCCTGCGTCAGGCGCGCGCGAGCATCGACTCCGGTGCGGCGCGGGAGAAGCTCTCCGCACTCGTGCGCGCCACGCAGACTGCGAAGCGCGAGGCGCGGGCGTGACGATCCTGGGCGAGATCCTCGCACGCAAGCGCACCGAGGTGGCGACGGCGAAGCAGCGTCTGCCGGCAGGGGAGCTGGCGGCCCGTGCCGAGGGCCTACGCGAGACGCTTCGCGACTTCCGGCAGGCGCTGACCGGCGGACCGTCGCCGCGCGTAGTGGCCGAGATCAAGCGGCGGTCGCCGAGTCGGGGCGAGATCCGGCCCGACTTCGATCCGGCGGCGTGCGCGAAGGCCTACTTCGAGGGAGGGGCCGCGGCGATCTCGGTGCTGACCGACGCGCACTATTTCGGGGGGCAGCTCGGGTATCTGGCGGCGGTCCGCGCGGCGGCTCCGCTCCCCCTGCTGCGCAAGGACTTCGTGATCGACGTCTACCAGATCGACGAGGCGCGGGTGTTTGGCGCCGACGCGGTGCTGCTCATCGCGGCGGCGCTCTCGGCGCAGGAGCTCACGACATGCCACGCGCGCGCCCATGCGCTCGGGCTGGCGGCCCTCGTCGAGGTGCACGACGAGGCCGAGCTGGAGCTGGCGCTCGGCGCGAAGGCGACGCTGATCGGCATCAACACCCGGGATCTGAGAAGCTTCACGATCGATCTGGCCGTGACGGAGCGTCTGGCGCCGCGCGTGCCGTCGGGCGTGGTGGTCGTGGCGGAAAGCGGCATCATGACGGGAGCGGACGTCCGGCGGCTGTCGGCCGCAGGGGCCCATGCGTTCCTGATCGGAGAGTCCCTGATGCGCGAGCCCGATCCCGGGCTCGCGCTGCGCAGGCTACGGGAGGCATCGTGAGCGGGAGCGTTCGGATCAAGGTGTGCGGGATCGTCCATCCCGACGACGCGCAGGTGGCCGTCGACGCTGGAGCGGACCTGCTCGGTCTCAACTTCGTGCCGGGCTCGCCGCGTGCCCTCGACGCGCGGAAGGCGGCCGCGATCGCAGACCGCGTGCGCGGTCAGGTCGAGCTGGTCGCGGTTTTCCGTGACGCGGGCTGGTCGGAGATCGAGCGCGTGATCCGCCGCGTCGAGGTCGAGCGCATCCAGCTCCACGGCGACGAGGCGCCCGAGGAGGTCGAGCAGGTCGATCTCCCGGTGATCAAGGCGATTCGTGGCGCCGATCCGGAGCAGGCGGAGCGTTATCCGGGAACGCTCCTTCTGCTCGACCATCCGACCGAAGGTGGCGGTCGCGGCAGGACGTGGAACTGGGCCGACGCCGGAAAGCTGATCGAGGACGGCATCGACGTGATCCTGGCGGGGGGGCTCGACGCCGAGAACGTGGGCGGCGCCCTCGAGGCGCTCGGCGACCTGCTGCCCTGGGGCGTGGACGTCGCCACGGGCGTGGAGGGGGAGGGGCATCGGAAGGATCCCGCGAAGCTGAAGGCGTTCGTCGAAGCGGTGCGGCGGGCCGAAGGAGCCAATGCTTGAGCCAGGCGGGTCCGATTGGACACTTTGGTGCGTATGGAGGGCGGTACGTCCCCGAGACCCTGATCGCCGCCCTCGACGAGCTCGAGGAGGCGAGGCTCCGGATCGTTCCGAGCCAGGAGTTCCAGCGCGAGCTCGGTCATCTGCTCCGTACCTACGCCGGTCGGCCCACGGCGCTCACCTTTGCGAAACGCCTCACCGATGAGCTGGGTGGCGCGCGCATCTACCTGAAGCGCGAGGATCTGGCGCACACGGGCGCGCACAAGATCAACAACGTGCTGGGGCAGGCGCTGCTGGCGAAAGCCATGGGAAAGCGGCGCGTGATCGCCGAGACGGGCGCCGGGCAGCACGGCGTCGCAACCGCCACGGCCTGCGCGCTCTTTGGTCTCGACTGCGAGGTGTATCAGGGTGCGGAGGACGTCGAGCGGCAAGCGCTGAACGTGTTTCGCATGGAGCTCCTCGGCGCCCGCGTACGGCCCGTGGACGCCGGCTCGCGGACGCTCAAGGACGCCATCAACGAGGCCATGCGCGACTGGGTGACCAACGTCCGCGACACCTACTACTGCATCGGCTCGACCATGGGGCCACACCCGTATCCGACGCTGGTGCGTGACTTCCAGCGCGTGATCGGCATCGAAGCCCGCCGGCAGATCCTGGAGGTGGAAGGCCGGCTCCCGGACGTTCTGGTGGCCTGCGTCGGCGGCGGCTCGAACGCGATGGGCCTCTTTCATCCGTTTCTCGAGGATGGGGCGGTGCGCATGGTCGGCTGCGAAGCGGGCGGCGAGGGCCTCGCGAGCGGCCGCCATGGTGCGACGCTGACGACGGGCGTACCGGGCATCTTTCACGGACAGCGAACGCTGGTGCTCTCGGACGACGACGGACAGATCTTTCCGGCCCACTCGGTTTCGGCCGGGCTCGATTACCCGGGCGTCGGGCCGGAGCACGCCTTCCTGCACGATACGGGTCGCGCCCAGTACGTGGCCGTGACGGATGCCGAGGCGCTGGAGGCGCTCCAGGCGCTCTGCCGTCTCGAGGGCATCATTCCGGCGCTCGAGAGCGCGCATGCGATCGCCCACGTCCGTGAGCTCGCGCCCACGCTGCCGCGCGAGGCCTTGATCCTCGTGAACCTTTCAGGGCGCGGTGACAAGGACGTGATCCAGGTGCGGGAGCTGCTGCAGGGACAGCGGGCAGGGACGCACTAGCGTGGGACGCATCGGCGACCGTTTTCGCGAGCTCCAGCTTCGGGGCGAGCGCGCGCTCCTGCCCTTCGTCACGGCGGGCGATCCGGACCTCGATTTCACCGAGGCGCTCGTGCTCGCCTTCGTTCGAGCGGGCGCCGATGGCCTCGAGATCGGTGTGCCGTTCTCGGATCCGATCGCGGACGGGCCCACCATCCAGCGTGCGAGCCAGCGCGCCCTCGCGAGCCGGACCTCGCTGCGGCGAATTCTCGAGCTGGTCAGGCGTCTGCGCCCGAAGGTGGACGTGCCGCTGGTGTTGATGGGCTACGCGAATCCCTTCTTCGCGATGGGCGCAGACCGCTTCGCGGCGGCCGCCGCCGAGGTGGGCGTCGATGGCGTCATCTGTCCCGACCTCCCGCCGGAAGAGGGGGAGTCGTTCTACGGCGGGCTCGAGGCGCGCGGTGTCGATCCCATCCTGCTCGCCGCACCCACGACCCGCCCCGAGCGGCTGGCGCTGCTCGCGCGCCGAACTCGCGGCTTCCTCTACTACGTGGCGCTCACCGGGGTGACGGGTGCGCGCGCAGCGGTGGCGCAGGATCTGCGTGCGGGCGTGGCCCGCGGTCGCACCTTATCGGATGTGCCGGTATGCGTCGGCTTCGGTGTGTCCACGCCCGAGCAGGCGCGGGCGATCGCGGACTACGCCGACGGCGTCGTGGTGGCGAGCGCGATCCTCGATCGCATGGAATCTGCGCCCTCGCGCGAGGAAAAGCTGGACGTCGCGACGCGCTTCGTCGCCGAGCTGAAGGCGGCGCTGAAGAGCCCATAGCCCGCGCTGCGGCACGGCGTGTGGATCTGCCGGGCCGAGGCGCCCGGCTACGCGGCAGGATCCATCAGACCCTTGAATCCAGACGGTGCGTGCGGACCGATGACGAGCTGCTCGAGCACGCCGACACCGAGGCGTGATCCCATTCGCACGCGGCAGAGCTGCTGGACGTGGATGTGCCGCAGGTCCATGGGCGCGCAGTCGGCCAGACGCCAGCGCTCGACGGCCACGGCATCCTCTCCCTTCCACAGACCGTGTCCCCACTCCGGGTGCAGGTAGCCGAGGCCGAGCATCTGGAAGGTCAGGATCGGCTCGAGCGAGATCTCGTGCGTCTCGCCGCCGACCGCTGTCAGCGAGAGGCGCGCCGTCTTTGCCCGCCGTGTGCCGGGCTGCCACGAGATGGCATGTGCGACGCTCGCCATCTCCGAGGGCATGGCGGGCAGGGCGGCATCGGGCGCGGCGTCGGGTGCCAGGGCCGGCATCACGCTGCCAAAGGCGTGCCAGCGCCCGCCCTCGCCGTCCTCGTTGACGTCGAAGTGCGCGCAGCAATCGTCGAACTGCATCGGAGCCCAGAGCCAGAAGAACTGCGGCATCGGTCCGGGAGCACCAGCCTCCCGCTCCCCCACGGGCCGTACGCCCCAGGAGCGATCGCGGCAGCCCACGTGACGGGCGCGCGAGAGCGCGTGGCGGCTCCCTTCGATGGAGATCGTTCCCTCCCAGCTTCCGAACTGCGTGAGGCGCGTGTAGTCCATCATCACGCGGCCCTCGTGCGCGCGATGGAAGCGGGGCTCTTCGATCGGCTGCGCACGAGAGTGAAACAGGAGCTCGCCCTCGAGGCCGCTCTCGTTGGGGGAGAGAACCACCCGGAAGCGCCGCATGGGCTCGATCACTTCGACGCGGATGGGTCCGACACGGGTCTCGCCGCGCTCGAGCGGCGCGAGGCGCGAGGCGTGGATCGAGTGCTGCACGCCGCCATGCACGACGCTCACCGCGGCATCCATCACGCGCCGATTCGGGTACAGACCCAGCGCGACGGCGAAGAAGAGCTCGCCATCGCGGTCGTAGCCGTTGAAGAAGTAGCGGTCGTAGAAGTTGCGGTCGCCCGTGGCGGGATGCGCCACGGGATCGGCCGTCTGGTGGATCAGGTAATCGTCGAAACGCGTGAGCACGGGTTCAGCCTCTCGAGATCTCTTCCAGCAGCGACGGCTTGAGCGTCGCAATGTCGCGAATCGCCTGGGCCGCCAGATGCCCGCCGAGCGCGGCGTGCGCCGTCTCCGCGGAGGGTTCGGAAAGCGCGTCGATGCGTTCGAGCGCACGCACGAAGGCGTCGTTGAGCGCCGAGACCCGCGACGCCCGAGGCTCCTCGGGTGCGGCCGAAACCGCCGTGGCGATCTCGTCCGCCGCTGCCCGGGAGGCCTCGCTGCCTGCGCGCAAGGCCTCGGCGGCGCGGGTCAGCGCAGCAGCGGCCGACGTCGCCTCCGCCTCCAGCAAGGCGCCCTTCACCTCGACGCGGTCGCGCAGATTCCGCAGCACGTCGAGCACCGCATAGAGCTGGCCGCGCGCGAAACGCGAGGAAAGCGACGGAAGCACACGCTCCTGCAGGGTCCGCACGCAGCCATCGATGAGCTCTTCGGGCGGAATGCGCATCACGCTCCCGGAAGCCAGCGCCGGAGCATCGCCAGCGCGGCGTGGAGAAAGGGGAGCTGATGGTCGAAGATCGCCATTCGCAGGTCCTGCGCACGCCCGTCCCGGAAGGCACGGATTCCCGTGTGCATGATGGCGATCATCTTCACGATCGAGAGCAGCTCGTAGAAGCGAAGACGCTCGGGATCGACCCGACGCTGCGACGACTTCTCGTACGCGGCCGCCAGCTCGTCCGGAAGCAGCATGCCCGACGCGAAGGGTGTGCCGCCGCGCCAGAGTACGGAGGCGCACCATGCGAAATCCTCGAGCGGATCGCCGAGATGCACCATCTCCCAGTCGAGGAGGCCGGTGAGGCGGGGCGGCGTCGTGCCGTCGCCGCGTTCGATGAGAAAGTTTCCGAGCCGGTAGTCACCGTGGACGAGCGTGATGTCGTCGGTCTCGGGGACGTTGCGCCGAAGCCAGAGCAGCGCATCTGCCAGAACGGGGGCCGTCGGCAGGGCGGCACGGGTGATGCGCTCCTCCCAGCGTGCGAGCTCCCGCGCGGCGGCTTCCCGGCCCGGCGCAGGCGCCTCGAGAAAGTCGAGTCCGAGCGCACGCCAATCCACCGCATGGAGCTCCGCGAGGCGCTGCATCACCGCCGGCCCCAGCACCGCGCGCTCCTCGGCAGAGAACGGCCCCATTCCCGTAGCTCCGGGGGCCGGGATCGGAACCTCGCCCGGCAGTCGCTCCATCACGTAGAAGGGCCGCTCCAGGACCGCCGGGTCGCGCTCGAAGAACGGTGTGGCCGGCGAAGGGAGAGGGTGCGCCGAGAGCGCGTTCAGCACGCGAAACTCGGGCTCCAGATCATAGGGCTCGAGCAGTCCGGCCTCGGGCTCGCGCTTGGCGACGTAGCGCCGATGCTCTTCGGTGTCACCGCCGCCGATTTCGACGGTGAAGAAGAAGGTTTCCTGCGAGAACCCCTCGGTGGCCTGGTCGAGACCGGTGACGCGCACGGTCCGGCCGGCGCCGAGGCGGTCGGAGAAGAAGCGGGCGAGGCGCTCCTCGAGCGACTGCTGGGTCATGCGTGCGCCTCGGTCGGCGTGCTGGCGATGAGCTTCCGGTAGAGCGTGCGCA
>CAYOIG010000813.1:0-5385 GCA_964403915.1 uncultured Myxococcaceae bacterium | reverse complement strand
CATCCTCGGTCTGCTCGGCGGGCGCCCCGTGAATCCCGTCGGCGCCTGCATCGGCGGCTTCTCACGCACCCCGACCCGCAGCGAGATGGCCGCCCTCGAGGCCGACCTGGTGCACGCCGCCGGCGAGGCCGAGGCGTGTCTGCGCTGGATCGCTTCGCTGCCGATCCAGAGCCGACCCCAGGAGATCGAGATGGTCTCGCTGCGGCATCCCGGCGAGTATCCCATGAACGAAGGCCGCCTCGTCTCGACACGCGGTCTCGACATTGCGGTGTCGGAGTTCGGCGGCGCCTTCGTGGAGTCGCAGGTGCCGCATTCGACCGCGCTCCATTGCCGGCGGCGCGACGGCGGAGCCTACCTGGTGGGGCCTCTCGCGCGGCTCGCGACGAGCGCGGAGCATCTCACACCCGCGGCGGCGGCGGCGCTCGAGACGCTGCGGCCGCGCGTTCCGTCGTTCGATCCGGCCGCGAGCGTGCTCGCACGCGGCATCGAGGTGATCTACGCCTGCGAGGAAGCGCTGCGGATCGCACGCGACTACGAGCCGCCGGCCGCGCCCGCCGCCGAATGGACGCCGCGCGCAGGTGTGGGCCACGGCGCGACCGAGGCGCCGCGCGGCGTTCTCTACGTGCGCGTCGAGACCGACGCCGCGGGCGACGTGGCGGAGATCCGGATCGTGCCGCCCACGTCGCAGAACCAGGCGCGCATCGAAGAGGATCTGCGCCAGCTCGCGCCGCGCGTGCTCTCTCTCTCCCACGACGACGCGCGCCGCCTCTGCGAGAGCGCGATCCGCGACTACGACCCCTGCATTTCCTGCTCGACCCATTTCCTGACGCTCGAAATCGACCAGCGGGTGCTGCCGGAGGACGAATGCGAGCTCTCGTGATCGGAATCGGCTCTCCCCACGGCGACGACGCCGTTGGTCTGATGGTGGCGGAGCGCCTTGCGCGCGGGCCGCTGCCCGAGGGCGTGCACGTGGTGGCGCGGGATCGCCCCGGCCTCTCGCTGCTCGATGATCTGGAGACCGCCCCGGCGGCCGTGATCGTGGATGCCCTGCGCTCGGGCGCGGCTCCCGGCTCCGTGCTGCGAATTCCGCCCGCTGCCCTCGCGCGAGAGCGCCTGACGTCCTCGCATACGCTTCGCGTCGCCGAGACGCTCATGCTCGCGGTGGCCCTCAATCGGCCGTTGCCGGCCCTGCGCGTGATCGCGATCGAGATCGTCGAGACGCAGGGCGAGACGCTCTCGCTCGCCGTGGCGGCCGCCATCGAGCCGGCCTGTGCTGCTGCCCGCGCCGCGCTGGAGGAGCTGCTGCTCCGTGCATGAGGCAAAGCTCTGCCTCGCGCTGCTGCGCATCGCGGAGACGCACCGCGTGCAGGCCGGCGCTGAGCGCATCACCGCGCTACGCCTTCGGGTGGGAGCCCTCTCGGGCGTCGCGCCCGAGGCCCTCGCCCGGGCCTTTCCGATCTGCGCAGCAGGCACCCCGGCCGACGGTGCCGCGCTGCGGATCGAGGAGGCGCCGGGGCGTGCGCTCCTGCTCGCGGACATGGAGGTGATCTGATGTGCGGCACCTGCGGCTGCGGTGAGACGGCAGCGCCTGCTCGCGCGCAGGGGCATGCCCATCACGGCGAGGCGCAGCGCATCGAGGTGGAGGAGTCGCTGCTCGCCGACAACGACCGCCATGCGCGGCAGGTCGAGGCGGCGCTGCGCGCGCGGGGGATCGATGCCATCGGCCTCGTCGGCGGTCCCGGTGCCGGCAAGACCACGCTGCTCGAGGCGACGCTCGCACGTCTCGCCGAGCCGGGCGCCGACGCCGTGGTCGAGGGAGACTGTGCCAGCGATCTCGACGCCCGGCGCATCGCAGCAGCCGGTGCGCGCGTCACGCAGGTCGAAACCGGGAGCCTCTGCCACCTCGACGCGCACCTCGTGGGCCACGCGCTGGGCGGGCTCGACCTCGCGGGGGTGCGCCGGCTCTGGATCGAGAACGTGGGCAACCTCGTCTGCCCGGCTGCCTTCGCCTGCGGCGAGGCGCGGCGCGTCGTGCTGATCTCGGTGGCGGAGGGCGACGACAAGCCCGAGAAATATCCCGCCGTGCTCGCGGGCGCAGACCTGCTGCTCATCACGAAGTCGGATCTCCTGCCCCACGTCGACTTCGACGTGGCGCGCTGTCTCGAGCGGGTGCAGAAGGTGGCTTTTGGCCTGCCCGTGCTCGTGCTCTCTGCGCGCACGGGCGAAGGCATGGCCGAGTGGCTGGCCTGGGTGCGCCGCAACGGCACCGGCCGCGAGGCCTAGCGCAATGTGCCTCGCCGTACCGGGCCGCGTTCTCGAGTGCATGCAGCGCGACGGGCTGCGTTTTGCGCGCGTCGACTTCGGCGGTGTGCGCAAGGAGATCTGCCTCGAGACCAGCCCCGAGGCCGGGCCCGGCGACTGGGTGCTGGTGCACGTGGGCTTTGCGCTGCGCGTGCTCGACGAGGCGGCTGCGCGCGAGGTCTGCGAGGCCCTCGGCGCGCCGGAGGGGCAGGCTTGAAGTACGTCGATGAGTACCGCGAGCCCGCCGCGATCCTCGCGCTGGCGGAGCGGATCCGGAAGGAAGCAACGCGGCGCTGGACGCTGATGGAGGTCTGCGGCGGCCAGACGCACGCCATTCTCGCCAGCGGCCTCGACGCCATGATCGAGAGTGCGGTCGAGCTGCTGCACGGCCCAGGCTGCCCCGTCTGCGTGACGCCGGTGGAGACCCTCGACCGTGCGCTCGCGCTCGCGGCCCTCCCGAACGTCGTGCTCTGCAGCTTCGGCGACATGCTCCGCGTGCCCGGATCGCACGGTGACCTCTTCGCTGCGCGCGCCCGTGGCGCGGACGTTCGCGTCGTCTACTCGCCCCTCGACGCCGTGCGCCTCGCGGCGGCGAGCCCCGAGCGGCGCGTGGTCTTCTTCGCCGTCGGCTTCGAGACCACCGTGCCGGCCGTGGCCGCTGCGGCCCGCCAGGCGCGCGCACAGGGCCTTCGGAACTTCTTCCTCCTCACCTCCCACGTGCGCGTGCCGCCGGCGCTCGATGCGATCCTCTCTGCGCCGGGTGTTCGGGTCGATGCCTTCCTCGCCGCCGGCCACGTGTGCACCATCATGGGCACGCAGGAGTACGAGCCGCTCGCCGCGCGCTACCGCGTGCCGATCGTCGCCACCGGCTTCGAGCCGCGTGACATCCTCGAAGGCGTGCTGCTCGCCGTGCGCCAACTCGAGCGTCGCGAGGCACGCGTCGAGATCCAGTATCGCCGGGCCGTGCGCCCCGAGGGCAACCCTGCCGCGCGCGCGCTCGTCGACGAGGTCTTCGAGATCGCCGACCGGCCCTGGCGAGGCATCGGTGTCGTGCCCGGCGGCGGGCTCGCGCTGCGACGGGCGTGGCGCGCTCTCGACGCGGAGCAGGTATTTCCGGAGCTCGCCTCGGTCGTGGCCGAGGAGCCGCCGGAATGCCGGGCCGGAGACGTGCTGCGCGGCGTGCTGCGCCCGCCCGCCTGCCCCGAGTTCGGCCGCGGCTGCACGCCGGAGCGGCCCCTCGGTGCGCCCATGGTCTCTTCCGAGGGAGCCTGCGCCGCCTACTACCGCTACCGGCCCATCGAGGGCCTCGAGGCCTCGCCATGACGATCGACACCGCTGCCCTCTCGAGCCCCTCGTGCCCGGCTCCCGTGGACGGCGACCGCGTGACGCTGGTGCACGGCGCCGGAACCGGTGCGAGCGCGCGCCTCTTCGAGCAGCTCCTGCTGCCGCGGCTGCGTTCGGCCGCGCTGGAGGAGCGCCACGACGGCGCGGTGCTGGCGCTTCCCGGTGGCGACCGGCTCGCCTTCACGACCGATACCTACGTCGTGAGCCCGCTCGAGTTTCCCGGCGGCGACATCGGCAGCCTCGCCGTCCACGGCACGGTGAACGATCTCGCCATGTGCGGCGCGCGGCCGCTCGCGCTCTCCTGCGCGCTGGTGCTCGAAGAGGGGCTCCCGCTATCGACACTGGAACGTGTCATCGATTCGGTGGCAGCCGCTGCCCGCGCGGCGGGCGTTCCGGTCGTGACCGGCGACACCAAGGTGGTGGAGCGTGGCAAGGGCGACGGCCTCTTCGTCAACACCGCCGGCGTTGGCCTCGTGCCCGCCGGCCGCGACGTCCGGCCTGCGCGCGTGTGCGCGGGGGACCGCATCGTCGTTTCCGGGAACCTCGCGAGCCACGGCGTCGCCGTGCTCTCGCAGCGTGAGGGCCTCGCCTTCGAGAGCGAGATCGTGAGCGACTCTGCGCCGCTGTCTTCGCTCGTCGAGGCGATGTGCGCGGCGGCGCCGGATCTTCACTGTCTGCGCGATCCGACGCGCGGCGGCCTCGGCGCCGTGCTGCACGAGATCGCAGCGGCGGCTGGCGTCGAGATCGAGGTGGACGAGGCGCGCCTTCCCTTCGAGCCCGCCGTGAACGCGGCCTGCGAGCTGCTCGGCCTCGATCCGATCTTCCTGGCCAGCGAAGGGCGCTGCGTGGCCTTCGTGCCGGCCGCGCTCGAGCCCGCGCTGCTCGCCGCGATGCGCGCGCATCCCGATGGGGCCGCCGCGGTGACGATTGGTGAGGTGGTGGCCCCGCCGGCCGGCCGCCGCGCCGCGCCGGGGAGGGTCGTCGTCCGCACGCGCATCGGTGGCCGGCGGCTGCTGGAGCGCCCGCTCGGCGAGCCGCTGCCGCGGATCTGCTGAGCCTTGGCGGGCGCCGCGCGCGAGGAGCTTCGCCTCACGGGCGTGGTGCAGGGCGTGGGGATGCGCCCGTGGGCGGCCCGTCGCGCACGCGCACACGGCCTCGCGGGCAGCATCGCCAATGCGCCGGACGGCGTCTTCGTCACGCTCGAAGGCGAGGCGGCTGCCATCGAGGCGTGGCTCGCGGATCTCGCGCACTCTCCGCCGCCAGGCCTCGTGCTCACGCACGTCGAGCGGCGCACCGCCGCGCCGGCCGGTGCGCGCGGGTTCCGCATCCTGCAGTCGGCGGAGGTGGGCCCCGCCGCCGGGCTCCCGCCCGACATTCCCGTGTGTGGGGAGTGTCTCGCGGAGATCTACGCGTCGCAGGGTCGCCGCGCGCGCTACGCCTTTACCCACTGTGCGAGCTGCGGCCCGCGGGCCTCGGTGCTGCGCGCGCTGCCCTGGGATCGCGAGAGGACCACTCTCGCGGCCTTTCCGCTCTGCGACGATTGCCGGCGCGAGTACGAAGACCCGGACGATCGCCGGCACCACGCCGAGGGCATCGCCTGCCCCGCCTGCGGGCCGCGGCTCGTGGCGCGCGACGCAGACGGGAGCGTCGTCGCGAGCGACCCGGTGGCGCACGCGCTCGCTGTGATCCACGCGGGCGGCATCGTCGCGATCAAGGGCTACGGCGGCTTCCACCTGGCCG
>CAYOIG010000812.1:0-3728 GCA_964403915.1 uncultured Myxococcaceae bacterium | reverse complement strand
CGGCGACATCGCCGTGGTGGTGGTGGCCGCGTCGGCGCACCGGGGAGAGGCCTTCGAGGCCTGCCGCTTCAGCATCGATGCGCTGAAGGAGCGCGTGCCGATCTGGAAGAAGGAGGTCGCAACCGACGGCGCCTATTGGGTGGAGGAGCACGCGTGACAGAGCCGGCGCACGCTTCCGGCAGCGAGGGGCTGCACGCGCATCGTCGCGACGCCGCGGCGAGCGTGCCGACCGCCGTTCTCACGGTGAGTGATACGCGAACACCCGAGACCGACACGGGCGGCGCGTTGGTGGCGGAGCTGCTGGAGGGCGCCGGCCACCGCGTGGCCTGGCGCCGCATCGTGCGGGACGAAGCGTCCGAGATCACCGCGGCGGTTGCGGGTGCGCTGGGAGATCCGGCCGTGCGCGCGCTGGTGGTGACCGGCGGTACGGGCGTCGCGCCCCGCGACGTGACACCCGAGAGCGTCGAGCCGCTACTGGAGCGCAGCGTGCCGGGCTTCGGCGAGCTCTTCCGCGCGCTCTCGTTCGCCGAGATCGGCAGCGCGGCGTTGCTCTCGCGATCCCTCGCCGGCCTCGCGCGCGGCCGGGTCGTCTTCGTGCTCCCGGGCTCACGGGGGGCCGTGCGCCTCGGGATGGAGCGGCTCATCCTCCCCGAGCTCGGGCACCTGGCCGCCGAGGCGGTCAAGACGCGGTAGCGGCCGTTCGATCCGCCACGGGTGCGGCGCGCATTCCTCGGCCTCGTTCTTCTCTCCAGCCTCGGGCTCCCGGAGGCCGCGCAGGCGTATACCTACCTCTGGCTCGACGAGGCGGGCGTCACCCACGCCACCGGCGACCCGGCTTCGGTGCCCTCCTCGGCCCGGGCGCGGCTCGTGCCGGAAGGGGAGGCGCGCACGCGCCTGTGGGAGGACGGCCTCGCGGGCCCGCCGCCGCCCTCGGGCCACGATGGCACCCACAGCGACGCCGACCGGGCCCGCCGCCTCGTTCGCGGCGCCCTCGGCGACCTCGGCCGCGGCGAGGTCGCGCGTGCGGCGACGGCGCTCGCAGCGGCGCTCGCGCTCGCGCCGAACACCGCGGAGGCTCACTGGTATCTCGCGCTCCTCGCGCAGCAGCGTGGCCATCTCGACGATGCCGCCGGGCACCTGCGGGATTTTCTCGCGACGGCGGGCGAGGGCCTCGAGCCGTGGCGGGCCTCGGCCGCGAGGCGGCTCGCCGCCCTCTCGGACGAGGAGAGGCTCGCGCGGCCCGGCTCGCGATCGGCGCCGCTGGCCCGCATGGCGCAGGATCATCCGCGCTTTCGCCTCGAGGTCGATCCCGCGCTGGTGGCTGGCGAGCGGGGCTACCTCGACACCGTGCTGCGTTACCTCGAGGAGGCTCGCGACTGGGGAACGACGCATCTCGGTGTCGTTCCGGCCGAGCCGACGGGCGTCGTGCTCTACGGCAGGGCCGCCTACCAGCAGGCGCACCGGCACCGCTTCAGCTTCCAGACGGTGGGCTTCTACGACGGCCGCGTTCACGTGATCTCGGCTGCGCACCCCTCCGCCGAGCTGCGGGCACTGCTCTTCCACGAGATGCTGCACGCGCTCTTCCACGAGCGTGCGGGGAGCGACCGTCCCTACTGGCTGAACGAGGGGCTGGCCGAGCTCTCGGGCCGCGCGGCGCGGCACCAGCAGGGCCTCTCGGCCAGCGAGCGCGAGGCGCTGCGGAGCGCCATCGACGACGGCCGCTGGATCCCCCTCGCGGGGCTCTCGGCCGGCTTCGCCGGGCTCTCCGATCCAGCGGCGCGGGCCGCGTATCTCGAATCCACCGCGGCCGCCGCCTGGGTCGTGGCCCGCACCGACGCGGCCGCGCGGGCGAGCCTGCTGCAGCGGCTCGCCGATGGCGTGAGCGAGGACGACGCCCTCCGCACCGCCGTCGGCCGCGACACGCACGGCATCGACACCGCCGTGCGCGCCGAGATCGAGGCGGAGTTTCCGCGGTTCGCGCCGTAGCCCGAGCGCGCTGGGCGCCGCAGGCGGGCGAAGAAGTCAATGGAGCGCCGGATCGAAGGCGACGGCGTCGCCGACCTGCCAGCCGCGCGCGTTCACCGTGCCGGCGACGACTTCGAGCACCGTATCCGCCGGCTCCTTCGGCTCGAAGGTCGGGAGCGCGCCGACGAGGCTCGTGCCGGCACGCGGCGCGGGGACGAAGCGCGAGAGGTCCACGATCCGTCCGTTCCGGATCCAGACGATGTCGATGTCGAAGCGCATGTCCTTCATCCAGAATGCGTGTCGACGCGCTTCAGTGTAGGGGAAGACCATGCCGGTGCCCGGGGCGAGGCCGTCGCGGCCGCCAAGGCCCCGTCGGTGCTCGTCGGCCGTGCGCGCCACTTCTGCGACGAGGCGCTGGCCACGGATCGTGACGGCCGTCTTCTCCCGCAGTGGCGCGGCGTCGTCGCCCCGTGCCGGCGCCCCGAGCGCACCGACGACGAGGACGAGAACGAGGAGCAGGCGGAGGGCAGCGGCCGAGCGAGGTCCGGGATGCACCCGCTGGAGCGTAGCCGCTCTCGGGTATCCTGCGGGCCCGAGCTGGAGGAGATTCCATGTCCGTTCGATTCGATGCGCTCCTGGGAGAGGCAAAGGCCCTGCTGCCGGGCTGCGTGGCGCTGCGCCGGCGTCTGCATTCCCATCCGGAGCTCGGCCTCGACCTGCCGGAGACGCAGAAGGCCGTGCTCGAGAGCCTCGGCGACCTCGGCCTCGAGATCGAGACGGGCGGCAAGACCAGCGCCGTCGTGGCCACGCTGCGCGGTGCGCGGCCGGGCCCGACGATCCTGCTCCGGGCCGACATGGATGCGCTGCCGATGAAGGAGGAGACGGGTCTCCCCTTCGCCTCGACACGCGAGGGCGCCATGCACGCCTGCGGCCACGACGCTCACGTGGCGATGCTCGCCTCGGCGGCGCGCCTGCTGGCGGCGCGACGGGGCGATCTCGCCGGATCGGTCAAGCTGCTGTTTCAGCCCGGCGAGGAGGGCTTCGGCGGTGCGCGCATCCTGATCGAGGAGGGTCTGCTCGCACACGCCCCGAAGGTGGACGCAGCCTTCGCGATCCACGTCGATCCCTCGACGCCGTGTGGCGCAGTCGCCGGCCGGCCTGGGTCGATCCTCGCGGCAGCCGATCTCGTATCGATCGATCTCACGGGGAAGGGCGGGCATGCCTCGATGCCGCATCTGGCGCTCGATCCGATCCCGGCGGCCTGCGAGATGGTGCTGGCGCTGCAGTCGCTGGTGACCCGGCGGATCGATGTCTTCGATCCCGCCGTGCTCACGATCGCGCGGCTGCAGGCAGGCACGACGGCCAACGTGATCCCGCAGACGGCGAATCTGCTCGGTACGCTCCGCTGCGTGTCGGAGCGGGCGCGCACTGCCATGCACGAGGGCATCCGCCGCGTGGCCGAGGGCGTCGCAGCGGCCCACGGCCTCGAGGTGAAGACCTACGTGGTGCCGGGCTATCCCGTGACGGTGAACGATCCGGCCTTCGCCGGCTTTGCGCGCGGCGTGGCGGCGGAGCTGGTGGGAAGCGAGCGCGTGATCGACATTCCCGCGCCGATCATGGGCGCCGAGGATTTTGCCTTCGTGCTGCGGGAGGTCCCGGGCGCGATCGTCTTTCTCGGCGCGAGGCCGGAGGGCAAGGAGGGCGGGCCGCTTCACTCGAACCGGATGCTGCTGGACGAGTCGGCCCTCGCCACGGGAATCGCG
>CAYOIG010000811.1:0-1756 GCA_964403915.1 uncultured Myxococcaceae bacterium | reverse complement strand
CTTCGCAGCGCCGAGGTCGTAGCCCGCGCCGAGGAGGGCATCGTACGCCGAGGCCCATTGCAGCAGCTCCTCCGAGGTGCTGATGTCGCGGTCCCAGCCGCCGAGCGGTGGGTCGATGGCGAGGCGGCTGCGATCGAACATCGAGAGCAGCAGATCGCGTACACGGTCACCGGTCGCCTGGCGCGCCTCGGCCGACGGGAAGGGCACGACGGCTCCGTCCACCAGCGTGCGATCGATCGCGTACAGGAAGGCGAGATTGCGCGCCGACCTCGACTTGAAGCGCTCGGAGGTGATGCTGTGGTCGTCGAGGGCGATGCCGTCGGCAAGGGCGCTGCGCTGCAGCATGCCCTCGATCACGCTGCGCCACGGCTCGGCGCTCGCCCGCGCCTGGATCGCCGGCCGTTCGGCCGCTCGGAAGAGCAGCCGGGGGCGCGAGAGATCGACCCCCGGCGGATCCCACGCAGCACGCGCAAGGCCGGGTAGCAGGAGCAGCAGCAAAGAGAGCAGGATCGGACGGCCCATGACCGATCGAGCGTACCGCAGGGGCACGCCGAGCGAGGTGAGCGGCAGGCGGCCGGCAGATCCGCTCGGCCCCGTCTGCCCTGCGCTCACGGCGCGAGGAGCGCGACCACGCTACGCCGGGCCGCTTCGATGTCGAGCGGGAGACCGGCTTCGAGGACGGCGATCACGCCGAGTGCGAGCGCGAGCAGAACCGAGGCGAGCGCGTCGGCGTCGACCCCCGGCCGCACGCGCCCTGCGGCCTGGCCGGTGGCTGCCGTCTTCGCCAGCCGCAGGATCGCCTCGCGCAGGATCGAGACGAACCGCTCCCGGATCACGGGCGAACGAACGCAGGCCTCGAGCAGGCGGTGGAAGGGAACGGCTGCGACGGGAGGCCCGACCCTCCCGGCCGTTCGCCCTGCCTGCACCGACCCGCCCGCACCCCTCAGGATGCCGGCGAAACGCTCGACCGCTCCCTCCAGATCGACGGCCCCGTCGCCGCGCCCGATCACATTGTCGAGGAAGGCGCCGAGCACGCGCTCCATGACGGCGACCACGAGGTCGTCGCGATCGCGGAAGTGGACGTAGAAGGCGCCGCGCGTGTATCCCGCCCGGGCGCAAATGGCGTCGAGGCTCGGCGCCTCGAGGCCCCGCCCGGCGAACTCGGCGAGCGCGGCGGCCACCAGCGCCTCGCGCGTCTCCTGCTTGGCCGCCCCTCGCGATGATCCCCGTTTCGGCACAGGTATTGACATACCTGTTCGTATGTGGAAAATCAAGCAGACATACGAGCCCGTATGTCAAACCGACCGGAGGCGCCCCGTGAATGCCAGCTCCGTAGCCGCCGAGGCCCCCGCCGTCCCCCAGCGCGCGAGCACTCTCGAGACCGCGCGCATCTTCGCCCTGCACAGCCTGTGCTTCGTGCTCCCGCTCGCAACCCTCGCCTTTCTGCTGACGGCGCCCCACCCCTGGTACCTCTCCCTGCCGTGGCTGGCGGTGATCCTCGGCTCGGTCATCGCCGACAAGCGAAGCCGCCCGGAGCGGCGGCAGCCGGCCGAGAAGCTCGCGGCCTGGCCTTTCGACGCGATGCTCTACGTCCTCGTCGCGCTCCAGCTCGTGATCCTGCCCCTCGCGCTGCACGTCGTCTCCATCAACGGCTTCTTCCGCATGGACACGCTCGTCGGCTGGCTCCTCGTCGGCGTCAACTCCGGCTACTCGGCGATCGTCGTCGCCCACGAGCTGATTCACCGGCCGTCGCGAC
>CAYOIG010000810.1:0-1836 GCA_964403915.1 uncultured Myxococcaceae bacterium | reverse complement strand
AAAGACGAGCCGCCCGAGCACGAGCAACATCGAGGCGCCCACGAGCATCGCCGCCGCGATCAGCCAGACGCTCGCACGGATGCCGCCGCTCTCGAGACGGCCTCCGCCCTCGCGCCTGCGGGCTGCCGGCTGCTGCGCGGGCGCCACGTTGGCCTAGGGCGCCAGGGGGTTGAACACCGACAGCGCCCAGCCCATGCGCTCGTGACCGTAGCGGTTCCAGACCGGATTCTGCCCGCTCACGATCTGGCCATCCGTGTAGTCCGGCGCGCCCGAGCCGGTGCCGCTGCCACCGAGCAGGCCGATCCAGATCGTCGATCCGGTATAGGTGCCGTGCGTGTTGTCTGACTGGATGTAGTCGGCGCTCGAGCTCGCGGTGAGCAGCTTGCCGTTCGGGTCGCGCAGCGTCGCGCGGTAGGTGGTCGTGAGCTTCGCCACGTAGGCATCCTCCGACTCGCCCTGCACGTAGCGGATCGCCTCCGAGTCGACGAGGCCGTCGTTGTTGGTGTCGTAGTCGGCGGCCATGTACTGCGCAAAGCTGTCGGCGCAGCGGAAGCCATAGGTGTTCGCGAAGTTGCAGGCCCGCCAATTCATTCGCGCAATCGACGGCAGGAAGACCGTCTGCTTGTTCACCTTCTGGCCCGTACCCGAGTCGGTGCAGCCGGAGAGCCCGTTGTCCGCATCGTAGCCAGGGTAGTAGAGATTCGTGATCACCTTGAGCTTCGTGTTCGCGTGCGCGTTCGCGTTGATGTACTGCATCGCGGCCGCGGTGTAGGTGGTGCAGTTCGCGAGCGCCGTGTTGAGCGGAGCATAGTTGCAGGTGCCGCTCTGGCCGGCGAAGCTGCTGCGCGCCTGCAGTCCGTCGTTGCCGCACATCTCGAACGTGACGACCCGCGTCGACGAGCTCTGCATGTACGAGCGCTCGTTCACGATCGTGTTGTTGTAGATGTCCGAGGCCACGGCCCCCGACTTGGCCCGCCTCACGACCTCGATGTCGGCGTTCCACAGCTTCGCCAGATACTCGCCGTCGACCGTGGGCGCCGCGCGCTTCGCCACGCGCGAGAGCGATCCGTTGTAGCCGGCGTAGATCGAGTCGCCGTAGGCGACCACGCGGTACTTGGTGCTGGTTCCGGAGCGATCGATGGTCCAAGACAGGTTCTGCGTGAGCGTACTGGCCGCGGCCTGCTCACCCAGGAGGATGGCCGACAACAGAAGGCACAGCGCGACGAGCGTTCGAGGCATGGATTCCCCCTTGTGTGCGGGCCGCGAGGGCGACCCGGGCGTAACACGGGGACAGCATCTCACGACGAGGGCCCGGTCTTGGGAAAAACTTGGCGCTGCCTTGGCCGGGCACGCCGGCGGAGTGACGCCGCAATGCGTCATGCGGGCGCGCCCGAGAGCGCGGCCAGCGCTGCGGCGCTCAGCCGCGCGCGGGCGGAGACGGGTCGTCGATCATTACCCGGAACACACAGTTCTGCCCGCCCTTCGCCGCCGAATCGAGGAGTTCGACCTTCACCGGCCCGACGACCCGCCGCTCGAAGAGCTTGCGCAGCCAGTGCTCCGCGCAGCCGCAGAGCTTTGCATCGAGGGCGATGACGCCGCGCGAGACCAGGGGGCAGACACAGCGGCCCTCGTGGTGCTCGGTCCAGAGGATCTCGTTCCCGCTGCGTTCAACGCTGATCTTGCTCGAGCCGCCGAGCTGCATCCTCTCGAGGAAGGCGTCGAGCCCGAGATCATCGGGGATCCCATAGAGCGCCGTGAAGGCCGTCACGCACTCGCTCGCCTGGCACTCCATCACGCCGTCGAGGGCGGGCGCCTCCAGGCGGTAGACGCCGTCGT
>CAYOIG010000809.1:0-1807 GCA_964403915.1 uncultured Myxococcaceae bacterium | reverse complement strand
GGCGTCCGTGCCAGCGGGTCCATTTGAACCCGGACGTGTCAGGGGCGCGGCTTACAGTTGCCTGACGTGCGGCTTACGAATGCCTGAGCCGGGCGGGGCGGGGCGCGCAGAGCCGCCGGAGGCGCCCGCGCATGGGCGGCGAAGCGCGCAGGCCCTCGCCGGGCGCGCGACGCAGACCGCAGCCGCCGCCGGCCGCCTCAGCGCTCCGGTGCCACGATGGCCAGCGAGGGATCTCCGAGGGGGGAGAAGTCGCCGAGGTTGAAGGTGAGGAGCGTGGTCGCGCGTCCGCGGCGAGCGCAGGCTTCGATCACCGCATCGTAGGCTCGGCCACCGGAGATGCCGCGCCGGGGCCCTTGCTGAAGAAGCGTTCGGTAGCCGGGGCCGCCCAGCGCGAGGATCCGGCGCCCCGACAGGAAGCTCGCCTCGAGGATCTCGAGCGCGACTTCCGGGGCCAGCCGGTGCGGCGACGGCAGCCGGGTCAGCACGGCGTACGCCTCTACGAGGGCCGGCGCCGCAACGACCATCGTCTCCCCACGGCGCAGGCGACGCTCGATCTCGGCTGCGGCTCGCTCATGGTGCTCGTGCCAGCCGCATACCGCGGCGATCATGCAGCTCGTGTCGGGCAGGAACGCCGGCATCCGCCAGCTTCTACTCCGCGGAGCCGCGCTCGCGGCGGACACGGCGGCGCGTGCGCTCGACGGCCTCGCCCGTGAGCGCCGGCACGGCCCGCTGTGGGACGGCCACCGTGAGCCGCCCGCGGCGGAGCGTCTTCACCGCGAGGGGCGCAGGCTCGATCTCGATGCGCCCATCTCGGTAGCGCACCAGCAGGCGCATGCCGGCCACCAGCCCGGCCTCCCGGCGCACCTCTCGCGGCACGACCAGTCGGCCCGATCCATCGATGGTAGTTTCCATGGCAGAAAGATTACCACGAGTTCTGCCATACAGAAGCCGATCCCTGGGCCTGCGCCGCCCTCAGCGTCGCACCCAGGGGTACGAGAGGCCGAAGTGGGTGTCCAGGCGACGAGGGAACGAAGGCGGCCCGGTGGTCTGCGGCGTGGCGGGGGTCGGGGACGAAGTCGAAGCGGGCGGGATCGGCGACGTACTGGCGCCCGATCGAGACTCCGGGCTCGAGGCCGAGCTGCGCATACGGCTCGGGCCTCTCTACGATCGCCTCCCGCTCGTCAGCCCATCTCCAGCTGCAGCTTCTCGAGCTGTTCGAGCAGATCGCTGGTGACTTGCGGCGCCGGAGCGAGCCGGTTCAGCTTTTCGAGCACCTACCACACCCGGCGGCCGAACTCCAGCGTTCTGGCCACCTGCGGCGGGCGGACCTTCTCACCGCTCTGGCCGGCCGCCATCGCATCACGAATTGCCTGGGGGAGCGCGGACACCGAGCCCACGGTCGAGAAGCCGGGGGTCAGGCCAGTCAGCATCGCATTGTCGTTGCCTGCGAACGCGGCCCGGTCGTCGCGCTCGTAGATGACGAGCGGTACGCCTGCCGTGAACGCCACCGCCGTCTCCACGACGCCGCCTTCGTCGGGCACCCGGCCGTTCATGTTGAAGACCAGCCCGTCCGAGCGCTCGAGAATCCAGTAGATGTCGACGGCGAAGATCGCCCGGCCGATGAACTCGCCGAGCCGTTTCATTGCGGGGCCGGGCCACTTGGGAGCGCTGGAAAACGCATCACGAAATGCTCGAGCCCGTCACGATGCGGGAGAAACGTCTGGAGGCCGTCTTCCCGGTAGTCATGACTCTGAGGCATCCTGCGGAGTGCGTCAACGTTCGTGAGACGGCGGTTGGTGAATCGAGT
>CAYOIG010000808.1:0-2900 GCA_964403915.1 uncultured Myxococcaceae bacterium | reverse complement strand
CGGAGGTGCTGGCGGTGCTGCGCCGCGCACATCTCGCAGGCCGTTTGGGCGAAGCTCGTGCCCGGGAGGCCACCCTGGACCTCTGCGACTGGCCCGTGCGGCGGCTGACCCACCGGCCCCTCCTGGCGCTCGCTTGGAGCTTTCGCAAGAACCTGAGCGCGTACGACGCCCTCTACGTCGCAGCGGCAAGACTCTACGATGCGAATCTGCTGACCGCCGATGGGCCGCTCTCGCGGGCGCCGCGTACGGGAGTCGTCATCGAGAACGTCCGCGCATGACGACCGGACGCAGCCCCTCCCGACGCCTCGAGCCGCGCGGCGTGCCGCGACGGCACCAGCCCGCGACGATCCAGACGCTCGGACGCCCGGACTCCGGTTTGCGCGGGAGTTGACGGGACGTCCCTTCCCGGACCTAGACTGCCCCCGTTGAAGCTACCATCCGCCACGCGCGCCGCGTGCAGAACATCGTTCCGGCAAAACGCTTCTCGACTAGCTCAGTTGGCAGTGCTGCTCTACGACATCCGGCAGGGCTCGAGCTTTCAGCCCTTCCTGAGCGGGCGCGACACGCCTGAACGAGGTCACGATCTGCAAATTCGCTCCGCGCGCGCTCGTCCCGGAGCAGACGCCGGAAGGCACGCGCTTCGCCTGGACGGAGTAGCTACCCGCAGCTGCCTGGCGCGCCGGGCGCGGCGCTCGGGCGGGTTGCGAGGCGTCTCGCGAGGCGAGCGCCCGCGCCGATGCCGGGCTTCTCGACGAGATGGTGGCCCGCTACGGGCAGCAGCACGAGCAGCGAGAGGGCGGCCGTGCACTGGAGCGCAAAGGGCTCGCGCCCGAGCCGGTTGAAGCCGATCCAGAGCGCGATCATGTGGAAGAGATAGACGCCGTAGGAGTACCTCGCGATCTCGCGGAACGCGGCTCGCGGCCAGCGGCTGCGCAGCTCCGTGACGAAGGGCAGCAGCGTGCCGACGGCAAGGCAGAGCGCCCAGCCGACCCAGCGCGGATGCACCTCGCCCGAGCGCCCCGCGAGCGCGACGTAGGCGGCGAGGATCGCGGCGAGGCCGAGAGGGAGCGCGCTGAAGGGAAGCCGAGCCTCGAAGCGCCGGCCGAGCGCGTAGGCGACGGCGCCGGCCAGGAAGCAGGGCGCGTACTGCGCCACGTCGAGCCGTCCCGCGATCTCCGGCTGCACCAGTGCCGAGAGGACGCCGAGAATCCAGAGCCCGAGCGCGCTGCGAACGCCGCGTTCGCGGTCCACGAGCCAGAAGACCGCCGGCAGGAAGAGATACATCTGCAGCTCGTAGGGAAGGCTCCAGAGCGGGCCGAGGATCGACTCCGAGTAGGTGAGGTTCTGGGTGAGCGCGAGGTTCGAGACGAGCTGGAGCGTGCCGATGGGACGCCGGACCGCCTCCCAGGCCGTTCCCGGCACGCCGAGCAGGAGCACGGCCGCGACGCAGACGAGGCTCAGCGGATAGATGCGGAAGGCGCGGCGAACGAAGAAGCCCGCGCTGCTCGCCTGCCCGGCCCGCGCGCTTCGCTCGAGCGACTGGAGCAGGACGAGAGAGGTGAGGACGAAGAAGAGCAGCACGCCGATGCGGCCTGCGTACCAGGCGAACGGGGTCGGATCGAAGCCGCGAAAGGCGCCGAGCGTCTCCAGCACGTGATCGAGCAGCACGGCGAGCACCGCCACCGAGCGCACGAAGTCGAGGTTGGCCGAGTCGCGCGGCGCTCTTGCCGTCAGCCGGCCTCCGCTCCGACCGCGTCGCGATCGAGGAGCGCCTCCGCGAGGCGGCGGCGGTGGTGGGGGCCATCGCCCAGCGTAGCCCGGCTCCAGAGGGCGCGTTTGAAGTAGAGCTGCATGTCGCAGTCGATGGTGAAGCCGTAGCCCCCGTGGAGCTGCACGCCCTTGCGCACGGCGGTCGCGAAGACGTCGCTGGCGAGCGACTTTGCCATGCGGGCCGGGATCTCGGCATCGGCCGCCGCGTGGTCGAGGGCCGCGGCGGCGCCGAGCGCGTGGTTGCGGGCCAGCTCGACCCCGATCATGACGTCCACGATCGGGTGCTTCACGGCCTGGAAGAAGCCGATCTGGCGGCCGAACTGCTTGCGGGCGATGGCGTAGTCGCGCGTCATGATCAGCGCCGCATCGGCTGCGCCGACCATCTCGGCGGCGAGCGCCGCGAAGCCCTGCACGTGCGTCCGGCGAAGCGCCACCTCGCCGCGCCCCTCGAGCCGGGCCTCGCCTCCGACGCGCACGCCTTCGAGAGAGATCCGCGCCGTGCGCCGGGTCGGATCGACGCCGATCTCGGCCTCGATCGAGACGCCCTTCGCAGGCAGATCGACGGCGAAGAGCGAGACCTGTCCCGACGGCTCGCGGCAGGGCACGACGAGGATCGACGCGCTCGCGCCGGCGAGGACGAAGCGCTTCTGCCCGCGCAGCAAGAAACCCTTTTCAGCGGGCTCTGCCGTCGCGCGCACGTCCCCGACCTCGAAGCCCCCCGACGGCTCGTAGAGCGCGAGCGTCGCGATGCGATCACCGCTCGCGATGGCCGGTAGCCAGCGCGCCTTCTGGGCCGCGCTCGCGCCGGCCTCGATCGCGAGCGCGCCGAGCAGGGATGCGAGATACGGCGAGGGCACGAGGCGGCGCCCCATCTCTTCCAGCACCAGTGCGAGGGGAAGGAAGCCGAGGCCGGCGCCGCCGTGCTCCTCCGGCAGCGCGAGCCCCACCCAGCCGAGACTGCCGAGCTCCTTCCACAGGGCCGGGTCGAAGCCGGTGGCATCCTCTGCGAGGCGCCTCACCTCGGAGATCGGGCAGCGCTCCTCGAAGAAGCGGCGCGCCTGCTGGCGGAGCAGCTCGTGCTCCTCGCTGAAGCCGAAGTCGACGGGAATCCTCGTCACGTTCATGCGCTC
>CAYOIG010000807.1:0-6407 GCA_964403915.1 uncultured Myxococcaceae bacterium | reverse complement strand
GCTCGTGCGGATCGGCAATGGCTGCGACCTTCGCGCCGGGCACGAGGGCCAGGTTGCGGATGTGCTCGCAGCCCATCATGCCGGTGCCGATGATCCCGTAGCGGATGACGTCGGTCATGCGGAAGGCCTCTCCTCGCGTCTGCTGTGATAGCCTAGCGCCTCGATGGACGTGCTCCCGATCCCGCTCGAGCCGCGCGCTCTCGGCCCGACGACGCTACGGGCGTTTCCGCTCGCCTGGGGCTGCTGGCGCTTCGCCGGAACGCCGCTCCGCGAGGCCCGGGAGAAGATCGAGGCGGCCCTCGCCGTGGGCATCGACCTCTTCGATCACGCCGACATCTACGGCGGCGAAGGCGCCGCCGAGGATCTCTTCGGCCGCGTGCTCGCGGAGACGCCGGGCCTGCGCAGGCGCATGCTGCTGGCGACCAAGGGCGGCATCGTGCAGGGCGTCCCCTACGACGCGAGCCCCGCGCACCTGCTTGCATCCTGCGAGGGCTCCCTCAAGCGGCTGCGAACGGACGTGATCGATCTCTACCAGCTGCACCGGCCGGACCTGCTCGTCCACCCTCACGATCTCGCCGCGGCGCTCGATCGGCTGCGTCGTGACGGGAAGATCCGCGAGGTCGGTGTCTCGAACTTCTCGCGCACGCAGTTCGACGCGCTCCAGCGTCACCTTCCCTTCCCGATCGCAGTTCATCAGCCCGAGTTCTCGCCCTGGTGTCTCGGGCCCCTTCGAGACGGCGTCCTCGATCAGTGTCTCGAGCGCAACGTGACGCCGCTGGCCTGGAGCCCGCTCGCCCGCGGGCGGCTCGGCCTCTCGGTCGAGGCGGCCCGGCGCGAGCCCGATGGCGAGCGCCTCGCAGACCTGATCGAGAATCTCGACATCCTGGCCGAGCGCGAGGAGGTCTCGCGCGTCGCCGTGATCCTGGCCTGGATCCTCGTCCATCCCGCGCGTCCGATCCCGATCCTCGGCACGCAGCGGCTGGAGCGCATCCGCGGCGCAGCCGACGCGTTCAAGGTGCACCTCTCGCGCCGCGACTGGTACGCCGTGCTCGAGGCCGCGCAGGGCGAGAAGCTCCCGTGACGCAGACACGCTGGAAGTCCCTTTCGGTCGAGCGCGACGGGCCCCTGCTGCGCGTCTGGCTGAATCGTCCCGAGCGACGCAATGCCCTCGACACGACGGCGCTCGAGGAGATCGCAGCGCTGTTCTCGGGCATCGCCACCGACTGGGAGACGCGCGCCGTCGTGCTCGGCGGGCGCGGCGACGCCTTCTGCGCCGGCGCCGACCGCAAGGATCCGCCGGCGGCTTCGCGCATGGCAGCCAGCTCGGACGCGAGCGAGCGCGAGCGCCGCCACGCGGCACAGATCGGCCGGCGCGCCGCACGGGCCATCGAGGACGCCGAGGTGCCGACGATCGCGCGCCTTCACGGCTACGCCATTGGCGGCGGCGTCGTACTGGCAGCGGCCTGCGACTTCCGGATCGCAGCCGAAGGCACCTGGCTGCACGTACCGGAAGTGGATCTCGGCATTCCGCTCACCTGGGGCGGCACCCCGCGACTCGTTCACGAGCTGGGCGCGGCGCGCGCACGCGAGCTGATCCTGCTCTGCGAGCGCATCGATGCGTCCACGGCGGAGCGCTGGGGGCTCGTGCACCGCGTGGTGCCAGCCGAGCGCCTCGACGCCGTGACCGACGACTGGGCACGACGGCTCGCCGCAAAGCCCGAGATCGCCGTCCACATGACGAAGACGCAGCTCCGGGCCTACGCGCGCGCAGCAGCGCTCGGAGACGTCTCGGAGACCGACGGTGACGTGCTGATGGCTGCCTCTCGGGTGGGCATCGCACGCCGGAGCTTTTCCTCGAAGTAGTCGTGGCTCGCCGCCGCTGCGCCTCCTACCGTTGCAGACGATGCCGGCGCGAGGACTGCAGAGCGGATGAACGCGGAAGCCGCAGCGGGTGAGGATCGCGAGGCCCTGCGCAGCCTGGGGGCTGGCGGCGAGGCGGACCGGCTCTCCTTCCGCCTCGTGCTGGGCCTCCTCCTGCGCTGCCTGCGGCTGCTCCGCCCCGTGCGGGGACACGTGATCCGCCTGGTGGTGGGCTTCGCCGCCGTGGCGACCCTGCTGGCGCCGATCGGCTTTCTTCTCTTCGATCTCTTCTGGACGCGCGTGCTGCAGGGCGAGCCGCTCACCACCATCGAAGCGGGCCTGCTGCGCTTCGACCCGGCCGTTGCCGTGAACGTCACCGCACTGGGCGCGGATCTGCGGCGCAGCGTTGCGCTGCGCTCGGTCGCTCTCGGCGTCGGTGCCGGTCTCGTCGCGATGC
Source organism: uncultured Myxococcaceae bacterium (assembly GCA_964403915.1). Classification (GTDB taxonomy): domain Bacteria; phylum Myxococcota_A; class UBA9160; order UBA9160; family UBA9160; genus MYXO. The sequence continues at coordinate 4,090 of CAYOIG010000807.1, read as the reverse complement.
CCCTGTTCCTCGGGCTCTGGTACTACCAGGTCTGGATTCTGCAGCGCATCAACCAGATCCTGCGCCTCGACCTCGTGGACCGCTTGCAGTCGCTCTCCCTGCGCTTTCATGCCGACAGCAAGGTGGGCGACGCGATCTACCGGCTGTATCAGGACAGCGCGATGGTGACGCAGCTGATCGACGTGCTGGTGCTCACACCGCTCGGCGCCGCGGCCCGCTACCTCTTCTCGCTCGCTCTGGTCTTCTGCTTCGATCCCTGGCTGGCCCTCCTGCTCGCGGCCGTGTGGCCCCCGGCCCTCGTGCTCGGCAACCTGCTGTCGCGACGCATGCGCGTTCGCTTTCGCGCGGCAAGAGAGGCGAACAGCGACCTCACCTCGACGATCCAGGAGACCCTCGCCGGCATCAAGATCCTGAAGGCCTACGGCGCCGAAGCGACTGCCCAGGCGCGCTTCGAGGCGCGCTCACGCGCGGCCTTCGCGCGCGCCTTCGAGGCGCGCAGCCTGCTCGCGATCTTCGGCATGGAGATCTTCTGGATCGCCGGGATCGCGATGCTGGCGAGCACGGCATGGGCTGCGCTCGAGACGCGCGCGGCAGACCCGCTCTTCGCGCGCCGGCTGCTCGCTGCGTTCGGCTTCACCGTCTGGAATCTCGGCCTCTTCAACAGCCTCAAGATGAACTTCGGCGCGGGCGCCGATCAGGTCCGGCGGCTGTTCTCGACCTGGGGCCGAGTACAGGACATCGCCATCGGGCTCGACCGCGTCTTCGAGCTCCTCGATCTCGAGCCCGAGGTGCGCGAGGCACCGGATGCCGTCCCGCTCGAGGCCGTGGCCCACTCCGTCTCATTTCGCAACGTGAGCTTCCGCTACCAGGCCGACCGGGCCGCGCTCGAGAACGTGAGTCTCGAAGCCAGCGTCGGCACGATCACGGCCATCGTCGGCCCTACCGGTTCGGGCAAGAGCACGCTGATGACCCTTCTGCTCCGCCTCTTCGACCCCGAGCAGGGACGCATCGAGATCGACGGCGTCGACCTGCGCCGCTTCACGCTGGCCAGCCTGCGCGAGAAGGTCGCGATCGCGCTCCAGGAGAACCTGCTCTTCGGGACCACCGTGCGGGAGAACGTCCGCTACGCGATGCCGGCGGCATCGGACGCGGCGGTGCACGCGGCGGCCCGCATCGCCTGCGCGGAGGAGTTCATCGAGCGCCTGCCGGAGGGCTTCGACACGCTGCTCGGCGAGCGCGGAACGAAGCTCTCGACGGGCCAGCGCCAGCGCCTCTCGATCGCGCGCGCGGTGCTGAAGGACGCGCCGATCCTGGTGCTCGACGAGCCCACGGCGTCGCTCGACGCGGAGACCGAGATGCGCGTGCTCGAGAACCTCGCCGCCTGGGGCCGCGGCCGCGCCATCTTCCTCATCACGCATCGCCTCTCCACGATCCGGCGCGCGGATCAGATCCTCTATCTGGCGGAAGGACGCCTCGTCGAGGGAGGCTCCCACGACGCATTGCTCGCACGCGAGGGCAGTGCCTACCGCCGGCTGGTCGAGCTGGAAACCGCGCCCACGGGGGCGGGAGGTGCGCGCTGAGGGCCGACTTCGAGGAGCGCGAGCGCATCTCGGGAAGCGAATCGGCGACGCTGCTGCGGCGCGCCCTGCGCTACGTGGCGCCCTTTCGCGCACGCTTTCTCGGCAAGCTCGGATTCGTGATCGTGAGCCTGGTCCCGTTCCTGCTCCTTCCCTGGCCGGTGAAGATCGTGATCGACCACGTGGTCGAGACGAACCCCATCGGCCACACGGTGACGCCCTACCCCTTCTTCGTGGCGCCCCTGCTCGCCCCTCTCACGGGCGCCCCGCCCGGGACCATCCTGCTCTGGACGATCGCGGCCCAGGCCTTGCTGCTGCTCCTGATCGGTGCCATCGGCGCCGGCGCCAACGAGAACGACCGCATGGATGCCTATCTCGCAGGTGGCCAGGACATCGCGACGCGCACCGAGAATCAGGCCAATGCAGGCTTCAGCCTCGCGGGCGGGCTGCTCGGCTATCTCGACTTCCGCTGGACGATCCGCCTCACCCAGGACCTCAACCACCACTACCGCTCGCGTCTCTTCGAACGCATCCACGCGCTGCCGATGACCGCCTTCGATGACGAGCGCATCGGCGATGCGGTCTACCGCGTCATGTACGACACGCCGGCCATCACCGAGACTTGCTACCGGCTGCTGCTGACGCCGATCGCGGCGCCGCTCAACGTGGCCGTGGTCACGGCGATGATCGCCCTCGTCTATGGCGAGCACCCGCTCCTCGCCCTCTGTGGCCTCGCCTTCATCCCGCTCGTCTTCGTGGCCACGCTCCCCTTCACGGGGCGCGTGCGGCGAAGCGCCGAGCGCGCCCGGAAGGCAGGGGCGACGACGACGTCCTCGGCCGAAGAAGGGCTCGCGAACATCCTCGCCGTGCAGAGCCTCGGCGGCGAGAGCCGCGAGCGCAGGCGCTTCGACGACGACAGCCAGGCGGGCTTCTCGACCTTCCGCGACCTGCTGCGGATCGGCATCTTCGCGACGCTCGCCGGCGCCGTCCCCGGTGTGCTGCTCGGCGGCTTCGTCTTCCTGTACGTGACGGATCTCGTGATCGACGGCGCTCTCTCGCCCGGCGACTTCGCGGTGCTCTTCACGTACTTCCTGCTGATCGTCGGCTCCTGCGTCGATCTCGGTGCGCTCTGGATCCGCGTGCAGGAGTCGGCCATCGGCCTGCACCGCGTCTTCTTCCTGATGGACCTGCCGGGAGAGAGCGACCATCCCGGCGCGCGGCTGCTCCCGCGCGTGCGCGAAGGTCTGCGGCTGGAGGACGTCGGTCTCGACTACCCCGACGGCACTCGCGCGCTGCGGAACGTCAGCCTCGAGGCGCCCGTCGGCCGTGTGACGGCGCTCGTGGGTCCGGCCGGCGCCGGAAAGACCTCGCTCGCCTACCTCGTGCCCCGCTTCCTGTCGCCGACGACGGGCCGCGTCCTGCTCGATGGCGTGTGCCTCGAGGAGCTCTCCCTCGCATCGCTGCGCGCGCAGATCGCCTTCGTCTTCCAGGAGACCCTCCTTCTCGACGACACGGTCGAGGCGAACATCCTCCTCGGACGGCCGGAGGCCTCCGAGGCGGAGGTGCGGCGCGCAGCCACGCTCGCTGGCGCCGACGAGTTCATCCAGCGTCTGCCCGAGGGCTATCGCACGCGGCTAGGGCGCGGCGGTGGCAAGCTCTCCGTCGGACAGAAGCAGCGGCTCTCTATCGCACGGGCCCTGGTGCGCGACGCGCCGATCCTGATCCTCGACGAACCGACCTCCGCTCTCGATCCCGACACCGAGCAGCGTCTGGTGGCCGCGCTGCGCGAGGCGAGCCGCACGCGCCTCGTGCTCGTGATCGCCCATCGCCTCTCCACCGTGCGGGCGGCGGACCAGATCTGCTTCCTGCGCGACGGCGCCATCGTCGAGCGCGGCAGCCACGAGGAGCTGATGGCCCTTCCCGGCGGGGCCTACCGCCGCTTCGTCGCGCTGCAGACGCGCGGTGCGGCGTAGCGCAGCGCCCCTGGCCGGGCCCTACAGCCCGGCCACCGCGGCCGAGATCGACTCGCCGAGCACGCTCACGATCTGGTCGATCTGCTCCTTCGTGACGATGAAGGGCGGACCGAGACAGATCACGTCGGGGCCCGGCTTCGTGCCGCCCGGATAGAAGAAGACGCCCCGAGCGAGGCCCGCGAGCACCACGCGGCTCGTGATGCGCTGCTCGGGTGCGAAGGGAGCGAGCGTGTCGCGGTCGCGAACGAGCTCGACGGCCTGGAGCAGGCCGCGGCCGCGAACCTCGGCCACGTTCGGATGCTCGTGCAGCCCGCGGAGCCGCTCGCCGAGATACGTGCCCAGCTCCGCGGCGCGCGCGACGAGCCCCTCGCGTTCCATGATCTCGAGCACCTTCTCCGCCACCGCGCACGCCGCGGGGTGCGCGGAGTAGGTGTAGAACATCACGTCTTCGCCGCGGTCGGCGATGGGCGCCACGACCTCTTCCGTCGCGTAGACGCCGCCGATCGGCGCATCGCCCGACGCGAGGCCCTTACCGCCCAC
>CAYOIG010000806.1:0-3120 GCA_964403915.1 uncultured Myxococcaceae bacterium | reverse complement strand
CTATCTCGAGAGCTACCGCACGACCGTGCGTCTGGCGCGGTCGCTCGGGTCCGCTCCGCTGCACGAGGTCTCCGAGCCGATGCCGGAGGCGCTGGTCCTCGCCGTGCTCGCCGCACGTGCGGCGGGCCGCGCAGAAAGTGGCGACTAGTCTCGCGTGCCGAGCATCGGGAGCAGGGCCTGCGCTGCCGTCTCTACGATCTCGAGTGCGGCGTGGCTGCCGTCCGCCTCTCCCTTCTCGAAATCCCCTTCGACCCGGCCCATCCGGTTGGTGACGTACGCAAAGCACAGCACGGGCCTCCGCCGGGCCTCGGCGAAGGCATAGAGAGCGGACGCCTCCATCTCGACGGCCGCGAGGCCGCGCGCACGCATTGCGTCGATGGCGTGCGGGGTTTCCCGGAACGGTGCGTCCGTCGTCCACGTGCTGCCCCGGTGCACCGGCGTCGAGACGCCAGCCAGCGCGCCGCCCAGCGCCGAGAGCAGCGCGGGATCGGCGCGGCTGAACTCGGAGGGGTCCGCGTAGTGGTAGCTCGTCCCCTCGTCCCGCAGGGCTCTCTCGATCAGGATGAAGTACGGGGGAGGCCCGAGGTCGGCGAGCTGACCGGCGGAGGTGACGCTGAGAAGCAGCCGGCAGCCGGACGCGAAGAGCTGCTCTGCCACGAGCACCGCGAAGGGCGCTCCCACGGCGAACGGAACGATGCCGAGCTCGAGCGCGCCTCGCACGTGTCGATACAGCTCCGTGTGGTAGCAGGCCCAGGCTTCGTCCCGCTCGGCCTTCGCCTGCGAGCGCAGCGCGCGCACGACGTCGCCGTCGGGGTCGAGAACGCAGACCGGTGGCACGCTCGCGAGCGGCAGCCCACGCTGGCGCCGCGCCTCGCGCAGAAGGCTCTCCGGCGTGAAGGCCGACGGGTCGCGTGGGCGCTTGTTCGTGAGAATCGGCGCTTCGTTCGGGTCGGGTACTGTCACGATGGCGAGCTCCTACTGCGTCCTGGCCTACGAGGCGGTGGCCCGGCTCCGATCGCACAGCCCGGCGCGTACGCCGGCTGCCTTACCCGCGCCGCCGCGCTGCGAGCACGGCCGCGATCAGCTCGTCGGGAACGGCCTCCGGCACGGCGCCCTCCGGCTCGGACAGGGCGGCACGGGCCAGACGCGCCGCCTCGCGGTAGGTCTGCACGTAGGCCACACAGGGAGGGCAGAGTGCGAGGTGGCGATCGAATTCGCCGCGCTGTGCGTCGTCGAGCTCGTCCGCAACGAAGCGGTCGAGAAACTCGATCAGCTCGCGGCAGGTCATCAGCGGTCGCGTCATGCGCCTGCTCCTCCCGCCGCGCGCAGATGAGGATCGAGAAGCGTTCGCAGTGCCTGCCGGGCGCGATGGAGCCGCGTCTTCACGGCGCTCGCCGTAAGGCCGAGCAGGGCCGCCGTCTCCTCGGTATCGAGCTCCTCGACGTCGCGCAGCACCAGGATCGTCCGGTGAGCTTCTGGAAGCCGGTCGATGCACTCCCGCACCAGCCGGCGCAGGTCTTCGCGGGCGAGCTGCTCGTCGCTCGCCTCCCGCCACGCGCAGGCGGGCCGTGCCTGATGGCCATCCTCGAGAAATGCCGGCAGCAGCTCTTCGATCGACGCCTCCGGCTTGCGGCGCCGGGTGCGGAGCTTCATGAGACAGGCATTCACGGCGATGCGGTGCAGCCAGGTCGACAGCCGCGCATCCCCCTGGAAGGCGTCGAGCGCGCGGAAGGCTGAGAGGAAGGCGTCTTGCACGGCGTCGCTCGCATCCTCTTCGCTGCGGAGCATGCGCCGCGCAACGGCCAGCAGCCGGCCGCCGTAGGTCCGCATCAGCTCCGCGAAGGCGGCGTCCTCGCCGCCGCGCAGGCGGTCGAGGAGCCGTTTCTCGTCGATCTCGGGCGGCAGCGCGCCAGCGGGAGGCGACATCGCCCAGGATTCTATCCGGGCGTCCGGCCGCCGCCGCTTCCGGCCGGGTCGCGGCACCAGGCCGCCGGCTCGTCGAGATGCGCCACGCGCAGCCAGGGGATGCGCCGGCCAAGAGGCCCGACGTCGTGGCCGAGGAGCACGAGGGGCGCGTCCTCGTTCTCGCCGGCGCCGAGCAGCGCGCGGACGACGGCCGGATCGATGGCGCCCTCGGGTGCGGGAATCGGCGTCACGGCGCGAACCGTGCCCAGAAGCCGCGCCGCTTCGGGCGTGCGCGCCGGGGCGATGATCGGGAGCTCCCGCGAGGCGCGCGAGAGCAGCCGCGCACCGAGACCCCCTCGCGTCCAGGCCACGATGGCGCGGGCGCCAATGGCCCGCGCCGTTCGCGCCGCGCTCTCGGCGACCACGCCGAGCGCGAACAGCTCGGCCGAGAGACCGTCGGCGCCGAGGATCTCCTCCTGCGCGTCCTGCTCCGTCGCGACGATGATCCGCGCCATCGTCCCGGCGGCGAGCGCCGGATGCGCCCCGACGGCCGTTTCCTCGGAGAGCATCACGGCATCCGTGCCGTCGAGAACGGCATTGGCCACGTCGTTCACCTCGGCCCGCGTCGGGCGCGGCTCCGAGACCATCGAGGCAAGGAGCTGCGTGGCCGTGATCACGGGCCGGCCGCGGCGGCGCGCAGCCCGCAAGATCCGCTTCTGCTCCATCGGGACGCGCTCGAAGGGAGTCTCGAGCGCGAGGTCGCCGCGCGCGAGCATCACGGCGTCGGTCGCCTCGAGGATCTCGTCGAGATTCGCGATCGCGGCGGCCGTCTCGATCTTGGCCACGAGCGGGGTGGCGGCATCGTGCTCGCGTAGCGCCCGCCGGACGCTGCGCAGGTCTTCGGCGGAGCGCACGTAGGAGACGGCCACGAGATCGACGCCGATCTCGACGCCGAAGGCGAGATCCTCGCGATCGACACCGGAGAGCGCGGGACGCCGGAGCAGGCCCCGGGGCGCATTGACGCCTTTGCGAGACGCGAGAACGCCGCCGGACAGCACGCGGCAGCGCACGCGATCGGGAGCGCTGGTCTCGACCAGCAGCTCGAGGGCGCCGTCGGCGAGCAGCAGCCGGTCTTCCGGCTGAATCTCCTCGAAGAAGAGCGCATCGTCGAGAAAGGCACGGCGGGCGTCGCCCGTACCAACGCCGCGCACCAGC
>CAYOIG010000805.1:0-3118 GCA_964403915.1 uncultured Myxococcaceae bacterium | reverse complement strand
GCGCGTAGCCGGCGTAGAACGTCGGCTCGTAGCGCTCGTAGAAGAGGCCGAATGCGGGAGCCGCCGGGCCGGCCGCATCGACCGAGGGAAGGGCCTGCGACGGCTCGGGCTCCGCGTCGCCGCCATCCGCGAGGGCCAGGGTCGGGGCGAGCGCTGCCCCGAGCAGTGCGAGAAAGGCCAGCCGGCGCAGGGCGCCGAACGCCGCAAAGAGCATGCAGGAACCCCCCGGGAGGACGAGGCACGGGCGCAGACAGGATACCGCAGCCCGGCAGCCGCAAGGGCGCGGTGCCCCATTTCGCGCATAACCTTATGAAAATGAAACGATTTACGCTCTCGCTGAGCGCTGCCCGTGGCCGGCGTCTGGGCCGCGTCAGCGCCGCCGCGAGGCCACCAGGAGGAGCAGGCCGGCGAGGGCGAGGAAGGGAGCGATCGACCATGCCGCGCTGTTCTGGAGCGCCGCCGCCGTCTCCTCTCCAAAGAGCCGCGGCGCCAGCGCAAGGCCGAAGCGCTGCACGAGTGCGACGGGGCGTGCGACACCGTCCGCTCCCGTCACCTCGACGTCGAGGCCGGCCAGCGCCGCGCCGACCAGGCCGGCGATGGCGCCGCCGGCGATCAGACCCGACGCGAAGAGGGTGCCCGGAGACGACTCGGCTTCGGCAGCCGATCGCCCGGCGCGACGATCCGAGAGCTTGCGCACGAGGCCGCCGAGCGCGATGGCCGTCGAGGTCGAGAGTGGCAGGTAGGCCCCCACCGCGAACGGCAGGGACGGCACGCCGCAAAGCTCCATCACGAGGGCGAGCGCGACACCGAGCAGCACCAGGCCCCAGGGCAGCTCGCGCCCGAGGACGCCGTCGATGATCAGGCGGAAGAGCTGGGCCTTGGGCGCGTCGAACTTGGAGACGACCTTCTCGACGCGCCCGTCGGGGCCGCGCTGCTCGGGCTCGAGGCCGCAGACTCCGGGGTCGACCAGGAAGGCGATGTGGCCGCCGTCGTCCAGCAGATAGCGGCCGCGCGGCACGCCCTCGGTCGTTGCCCGCACCTCGAGCACGCGGTAATCGGCGCCGCGCAGGTGGACGAGGCTCTCGCCGAGGGCCAGCTGCTCCGGCGCCGCAGCGAGCGTCGCATCGGTCGCCGCGAACTCCGGAAAGCTCCGTGGTGCGTAGGTCGTCGCGGCTTGATTGAGATACAGGAGCGTCCAGCCGATCGCGAGTGCGCTGGTGAGCACCCCCACCAGGATCGCGAGCTGCTGCGCGCGCGGCGTCGCGCCCACGAGGTAGCCGGTCTTGAGATCCTGGCTCGTGGTGCCGCCGTTGGCCGCAGCAACGCATACGATGGCGGCCATCGAGAGCGCCATGCGTTTGTAGGCGATGCCCGTCCAGCCGACCGCGAGGAAGAGCAGACAGGTCAGGAGCAGCGTCGCCACGGTCATGCCCGAGATGGGATTCGACGACGAGCCGATCTCGCCCGTGATGCGGCTCGAGACCGTGACGAAGAAGAATCCGAGGAGCACGATCAGCGCCGACGAGAGGGCATTGATCTCGAGCACGGGCGAGACGGCGATGCCGATGCCGATCGCGAGCGCTCCGCCGAGCACCAGCGGCATCGGGAGATCCTGGTCCGTCCGCTCGCGGCCTGAACGGCGATTCGCGTCCATGCTGGCGAGCCCGTGACGGAAAGCGTTCCAGATGGCGGGCAGCGAGCGGAGCAGCGCCACGATGCCGCCCGTGGCCACGGCGCCGGCCCCCACGTAGAGCACGAAAGCGTTGCGGATCTGCCCCGGCGTCATCTCGCGCACGGGAAGGGCCCCGCCGCGGATCAGCGGCGACGTCAGCTCCGGGCCGAAGATCGCGATCGCGGGGATGAGCACGAGGAAGGAGAGCAGGCCACCGGCGAGCATGACCGATGCGATGCGCGTGCCGATCACGTAGCCGACGCCGAGCAGCGCCGGGTTGGTCTCGACCGAGAAGGAGCCGCCCGGCAGGACCCGCGCCAGCGACCACGAGGCCGTGTCGCCGAAGAAGCGGCCGACACTGCCGAGGAGCGAGAAGACGGCGCCGAGGCCGAAGCCACCGAAAACGGTGCGCGCGCCGCGCCCGCCACGATCACCCGCCCGCAGCACCTCGGCGCAGGCCGTGCCTTCGGGGTAGGGCAGGCTGTCGTGCTCGTCGACGATGAGCCCGCGCCGCAGCGGAATCATGAGCAGCGCGCCGAGCGTGCCGCCGAGCAGCGCCACGAGCGTCACGCGCACCAGCTCGAGGTCGAAGCCCATCAGCAGCAGCGCCGGCAGCGTGAAGGCGACGCCGGCGGCGATGGACTCCCCGGCCGAGCCCGTCGTCTGCACGATGTTGTTCTCGCGCACCGAGGCGCGACCGAAGGCGCGAAACAGCGTCACCGAGAGCACGGCGATCGGGATCGAGGCCGAGACCGTGAGCCCGACCTTGAGGCCGAGGTAGACCGACGACGCCGCGAAGACGATGCCGAGCAGGCTCCCCGCGACCAGCGCGCGAAGGGTCAGCTCGCGCGGCTCTGCCTTCGCGTCAGCCGGCGTTCTTCATCTCCGTCACGAGCTTCGTCAGCGAGCTCTTTGCGTCGCCGAAGAGCATCGAGGTCTTGGGCTCGTAGAACAGCAGGTTTTCGATGCCGGCGAAGCCCGGGTTCATGCTGCGCTTGAAGACGATCACGCTCTTCGCGCGATCGACGTCGAGAATCGGCATGCCGTAGATCGGGCTCGACTTGTCGTTGCGCGCAGCCGGGTTCACCACGTCGTTGGCGCCGATCACCAGCACCACGTCGGTCTCCGCGAAGCGCGGGTTGACAGACTCCATGTCGAGCAGGTGGTCGTAGGGGATGTTCGCCTCGGCCAGCAGCACGTTCATGTGGCCGGGCATGCGGCCGGCCACGGGGTGGATGGCATAGATGACGTCGCCGCCGTGCTTCTGGATCTCCTCGGCCAGCTCGCGCACCTGGTGCTGCGCCTGTGCGACGGCCATGCCGTAGCCCGGCACCACGACCACGTTGCGCGCATACGAGAGCTGGATCGCGGCATCCTCCAGCGTGATCTGCCGCACCGTCAGACCCGTGGCGTCCTTGCCGGCGATGGCGGCCTCGGCGCCGCCAC
>CAYOIG010000804.1:0-20173 GCA_964403915.1 uncultured Myxococcaceae bacterium | reverse complement strand
TCTCGAGCAGCAGCACGCGCATCCCGCGCCGTGCCAGCAGGGCCGCGCAGGTCGCTCCGCCAAAGCCGGCGCCGATGACGATCGCGTCGAAGCACTCCTCGCTCATCGCTCCTCCTCGGCTGCACGCTCGATTTCGACCCGTGTTCCGCGATCGCTGAGCCCGGGCTCACCGACGATCATCATGGGCCTCAGGTGGAAGTATCCCCCCGCGAGCTGGATCGGGTTGATCGGGCTCGGGATCGCGCTCTGGTGCGACTTGCGGCCCGCGAACTGGAACGGCTCCCAGGCGTGATACATCACCACCTGCCCGGGTCGCACCGTGGGCGAGACCTTCGCGCGCAGCACGAAGCTGCCGATGTCGTTGAAGACGCGCACGCGGTCACCGTCCGCGATGCCCCGGGCCCGCGCATCGCTGGCGCCGATCACGATCAGGGGGCCGCCGCGCTGCAGGCGCAGCAGGTTCACCTCGTCGCGCCAGGAGGCGTGAATCGACCAGCGCGTGTGGCCGCCGGTCATGCGCAGCGGGTGATCGCCGCCGATGGCGGGATCGTCCTTGTGAACCGGAAGCTCCTCGCCGAGCTCGAGAAAGAGCTCCTGATCGATGTAGAACTGCATCCGGCGCGTGAGCGTCGGCCAGGGCAGCTTGTCGTCCGTGTGCCAGGTGAGGGCGGTGATGGTCTCATCGGGACGGATGTCCGTGGCGTTGCCGAGGTTCGCGAAGCTCATGCCGAGCTCCGTGTAGCGCGCGAAGCCCTTGCGCTCGAGCTCCTTCCAGCCGACGCCGCCCGCGTTCGAAGCGACCGAGAGGATCTCGTCCAGCAGGGCCTCGGGATTGTGCTGCGTGAATCTGCGTCCGAAGGTGAGATCCTCGTAGACCCGGTCGAGGCGCCGCTCTCCGCCGTGGCGATCGCGAAAGGTCGCCACTCCCCGGTCCGCCGCACGCCGCTGCAGCGTCTCGAGAAACACGCAGTGAAACTCCCAATCCGACTTCGATTCTCCCAGCGGCGCTACGGCCCGCGTGGTCACGTGGGCGAAGGGGGCGATGGGTGTGGCCCAGGTGACGTCGTCGCGCTCGTACCATCCGGCCGCGGGGAGCACGTAGTCGCTCTGCAGGGCGGTATTGCTCATACGCCAGTCGAAGGTGACGAGCAGGTCGAGCTTCGGAAGCAGACGCTCTTCCAGCCGGTCGTAGCCCCGGAGCCGGCGAAAGACGTTGCCGCCGACCTCGAAGAGGATGCGCGGCTTCGTTGGCGGCGCGAACTGCCAGCCCTTCGCCAGTGACTCCTCGAGGTACGCCGAGAACTCGCGTGGCAGCGATGGATCCCAGCGTCCGGCGCTGCCGTACAGATCCTCCATGCCGCCATGCTTCAGGAAGAAGAGCGCCGACGAAGCAAAGCCGCCGCGCTCGTATTCCTTGCGCGCCAGCTCGTAGAAGATCATCTCCATGCTGAAGCCGCGCAGCTTCATGCGCGCCATCTCGGGTGCCGCCTTGGCGCCGAGCAGGGCCATGCCGATTCCCGGAGCGTAGGCGCCGTCGGCCACGTTGAAGCCGTCCACGCCCCCCAGCGAGAGGAACGGGAAGCCGTGCATGCCGCTGCCCTTGCGGCCGATCTGGCCGGCCAGCGCCATCACCAGGATCTGCGCCCGCTCCATCTCGAGGCCGTGGTAGAACTTCGAGAAGTTCGACTGCGTGAGGATCGTCGCGGCCTTCGCCTTGCCGATCTGTCGCGCGAGCGCTCGCACCACGGCCGGCCGCACGCCGGTCGTGGCCTCGGTCGCCTCCGGGGAGTGCCGCACCAGCTGCTCCCGGAGCAGGACGAAGACGGGCGTCACGGCCACTTCGCCGTCCACGGTGCGTACGCGGAACTCGCCTTCGAGCTCCGGGTCGAGCCCCTCCAGTGCGAGGCTCGAGCGCGGCGCTTCCCGGATCTGCCCTGAAGCGCGGTCGCGAACGAAGAAGACGTCCTCGTCGCCGCCCGACTCGAGATCACGCTTGCGCAGCAGCCGCCGCGTGTCGCGCCGCACGAGCAGCGGCAGATCGGTCTGCTCGGCGACGAAGCGCGCATCGAACAGGCCCTCTTCGACCAGCACGTGCGCGAGGGCGAGGCCGAAGGCCGCGTCGCTGCCGACGCCCACGGAGATCCACTCATCCGCATGGATGGCCGAAGCGTTGTAGTCGGGCGCAATCGTGACCACGCGCGCGCCGTGGTAGCGGGCCTCGTTGACGAAGTGCGCATTCGGGATCTGGGTGTAGGTCGGGTTGCCCCCCCAGATCAGGATCAGGTCGGAGTGGAAGAGATCGTCCGCCGAGCTGGCGAACGAGATCTTGCCGAGGGTCGCCGCCGCTCCGGGATGGTGGTCGCCGATCTCGGCGTTCATGTCGAGCACGATGCTGTCGAGGATGCTGTTCGTTCGCGTGAGGCCGAGGCCGTTGCAGCCGTTGGTCGCGCCGGTTCCCATGTCCCAGACCAGGGCGCCCGGGCCATCGCTCGCGAGAACGTCGAGCGTGACGTCGGCGATCTCGCGCAGCGCCTCTTCCCACGAGATCCGCTTCCAGCGTCCCTCGCCGCGCGCGCCCACCCGCTTGAGCGGATGGAGCAGCCGCGAGCCGTCGGCCATCCGATCCGAGTAGCAGGCCCCCTTCTGGCAGCCGCGGGGATTGAAGTCCGGAACGTTCGCATTCGTCTGCGGGTAGGTCGCCACCTGCTCCTCGCGAAAGACGACGCCCTCCTTCACGTATACGTTCCAGTTGCAGCCCCGCTGGTACCAGCAGTTGACGAAGTGCGTGCCCTTCGCGACACGGTCCCACGTCCAGCGCCCCCGGTAGAGATCCTGCCAGTCGGCATAAACAGGCAGCGCCGTCGGCACCCCGGCGATGTCGGGCGAACCGACCGGAGCAGCGGGCCGCAGCGCCAGCCGTGCGAGCGCCAGCGCCGCCACCGTGCCGCCCGCGCCGATCAGGAACGCCCGTCGGCTGATCCCGCCCGGCGGTGTCACGACGCCGCGCCTCGGTTGCGGGCGGCCACGCTAGGCCAGCCGGAAGTCGAGCGTCGTACCGCGCGGCGCGTGATGAGGCCCGGCGTACAGGAAGCGGTAGTGGAGCTGGCCGTAGACTGCCATGTGCAGCGACTTCCACACCGACGGCACGGGCTCCTGATTGCTCTTCCAGTCCTTGAACTGGAAGTTCTCCCAGGCGTGGTAGACGATGATCTGCCCCGGCTGCACCGACGGCGAGATCTTGGCCAGCAGCTCGCACGAGCCCTCGTCGTTGAAGATCCGGATGCGATCGTTGTCCTTCACGCCCCGCGCCTGCGCGTCCACGACGCTCACGTAGGCCACCGGCTCCCCGCGCTGCAGGCGATTCAAGTTCGCCTCGTCCCGGAAGCTCGAATGGATCGACCATCGGGTATGCCCGCCCGTGAGCCGCAGCGGGTAGTCGCCTCCGACCTTCGGCATCTCCTTGTGGGTCGGCAGCTCCTCCGCCGCCGCGATGAACCACGGGTGATCGAGATAGAACTGCATGCGGCCGGTGAGCGTCGGCCAGGGCTGCTTGTGCTGCACGAACCACTGGCAGGAGTAGACGCTGTCGCCCGGCTCGTAGTCGCTGCACAGGTTGGTGTGCGTTCGGAAGGGACCGAGACCCTCGATGCGGATGGCGCCCTTCGACACGGCCTCGTCCCAGCCGATGCTGCCCATCTCCGGCGAGTTGCGCGTGGCGGCGTCGTAGTAGGCGAAGTCGTCCTTCTCGCTGAACTGCCCATCCTTCGTCCAGCGATCGTAGACCTTCGCGAAATCGCGCGGCTTCTTCTTCACGTCCTCGAGCGGCTTCATCCCGCTCGCACGAGCCCTCTCCTGGATCGCCTTGAGGAGCAGACCGGCGATCTCCCACTCGCTCTTCGACTCCCCGATGGGCTCGACCGCCTTGTCTCCCACCACGTAGTAGGGGGCGTAGCTCTGGGCGTATTTGATTCCCCGCCGTTCATAATAGCCGCACGCCGGCAGCACGATGTCGGACTTCATGCAGGTGGACGACATCTTGACGTTGACGCCGACGATGAGGTCGAGCGTCGGGAAGAAGTTCTTCTCGGCGAGCTGCGGCATCGGCCAGCGCCGCAGCGGATTGACTCGCGTATGGACGTAGACCCGCGGCTTCTTGTCGCCGCTGGGATACATCGGAAGGGCGCCGCTGGCGATACCCTCGGCGATCGCCTCCCGCAGGGGCTTGCCGGGGCGCGGGTCGTGGTACTCGGGCTTGGTGACCACGTCGTCGAGGCCTGCGAACTGATACAGGAACAGGAGCGCCGGCACGTTCATGTACATGTGCTCGGCCTCGTAGTCGCGGAAGGCCGAGATCCACTCTCGAACGGTCGGCTGGAACACCTTGAGCAGCGCCTTCTGCCACCAGGCGGGCTGCACGTCGGAGAGGATGGTCTCGACGCCGCTCATCATGTACCAGGCGCCGATGTGGAGGCCCGCGCCTCGCTTGCCGACGTTTCCGGTGAGGGCGAGGAGCAGGATCATGCTGCGCTGGAAGAGATCGCTGTGGTGATGCTTCATCATCCCCCACGAGCCGAAGATGCTCACCGATTTCGCCGCTGCGATCTCGCGCGCGAGCTCCCGGATGCTGTCGGCCGGAACGCCGGTGATCTCGGCCGCGCGCTCGGGCGCGTAATCGGCCAAACGCTCGCGCAGCCGTTCGAAGACGGGGCGAACGGTCACCTTGCTGCCGCTCGCGAGGGTGACCTCGAAGCTCCCCGTGAGGGCCGGGTCGAGCTCGTCGAGGGCGAGCTTCGAGCTGCGGCCGAGGCCCTCGCTGCCGGGTGCCTCCACGGCCTCGCTCGTGGCGAGGTCCCAGAGGTAGAAGACGTTGTCCATCCCGCCCTTCTCGACGTCGGACTGACGCAGGAAGAGGCCATCGTCGTCGCGGACGAGGAGCGGCAGATCGGTTTGCTCCTTGACGAAATCTTCTCGCAGCAGGCCCTCCGAGACGATCACGTTCGCCATGCCCATGGCCAGCGCCGCATCCGTGCCGACCCGCAGGTTCAGCCAGTCGTCGCAGTGCATGGTCGACGCGTTGTAGTCGGGCGCGATGCTGACGATCTTCGTGCCGTTGTAGCGGGCCTCCCAGAGGAAGTGCGCGTCGGGGATGCGCGTGTAGGAGGGATTGCCGAGCCAGAGCAGCACGAGGTCGGAGTGGAAGTAGTCGTCGGAGGTGGAGTCGACGTTGAACAGGCCCCAGGTCATGATGACACCGAGGGGCATGTCGCCGGCGCACGCCCAGCCGTCGAGCTGGGTCGCCCCGAGGATGTCGAACGCTCGCATCTCGCCGGCCTCGGAGCCGTAGCCCGCGTTGGCCGTGCCGCTGTCGTAGATCACGCACTCGGGGCCATCCTTCGCCGAGACCTCGACGATCTTGTCGGCGATCTCGCCGATGGCCTCGTCCCAGGAGATGCGCTTCCAGCGCCCCTCGCCCCGCGCACCGACCCGCTTCAGCGGGTAGCGAATCCGGCTCGGCCCATACATGAGCTGGCTGTAACAGACCCCTTTCTGGCAGCCGCGGGGGTTGAAGTCGGGCAGGTTCTCGTTGTTCGCCTCCATCACGGCGTTCTGCTCCTCGCGCAGGACGATGCCGTCCTTCACGAAGAGGTTGAACGGACAAGCGGAGACGCAGTTGACGACGTGGTGGGCCCCCTTCACCACCTTGTCCCACGTCCACTGCTGGCGATACACGTCCTGCCAGTCGCCATAGGCCAATGAGAGTGCGGCGCCGGTGGCGGCAGGCTCTCCGGGTGCCTCGCCGTCCTCCGACCGCGAGCAGCGGAGCTGGAGCATCGAGAGCGCGAGCAGGCTGCCTGCACCCCCCAGAAAGCGTCGTCGCGTGATCTCGCTCTGCATGGGCTCGGGCTCCCTACACGTTCGCCGGATCGTTGGGAAAGTCGGGGAAGATGTCCTTGGGCCAGCGGTAGACGATGAGCGTGCGCAGCAGCTCGGAGTCTTCGCCCCGGCGCCGCTTCTCCATCTCGCTGCGCAGCGTCGCGAGCGCCTGATCGACACCGTCGCCGAAGAGGCCCCGCAGATACTCGACGGGAATGCGTGCATTCTCGCGATCGGGGCGGCCCGCGGCATCGAGCCGAGGTGGCGAGAGCGGCGGCACGTAGAAGACGTTCGGCTCGGTGCCGAACTCGGCGTGGAGCGGGAGCGCCACCTTCCACTTCTCGACCAGCTTCCAGATCGGGCCATTCGGATCGTCCTTGTAGCCCACGAAGCGCAGTCGGCCGGGACACTGGCGTGCGCAGGCCGGCGCCACGCCCTTCTCGAGGCGCGGGAAGCAGAAGATGCACTTCTGGCTGATGCCGCGGACGGAGTTGAAGTAGATCCGCTTGTACGGACACGCTTCGGCGCAGAAGCGATAGCCCTTGCAGCGGCTCTCGTTGAGCAGGACGACGCCGTCCTCCTCGCGCTTCTCGATCGCGCCGCGCGGGCACGCCTCGAGGCAGGCAGGATGCGTGCAGTGGTTGCACAGACGCGGCAGGTAGAAGTAGTAGGCATTCGGGTACTCGCCGCCGCCCTGATCCTCGTCCCAGTTCGGCCCCCACTTCGGCTGCTCCCGGGGACGCAGGTGGACGCTCGTGCCCTTGCCGCCCTGGAAGACCTCCTCGTGGTTGAACTCCCAGGCCTCGCCGAACTCCTCGCGCGTCGGGAGCTTGCCCGCGAGCGCCTCTCCGTCGGCGCCAAAGCCGCCGCCCGACTTCTCCCAGTCGCGCGGCGTGCCGCGCCCGGGCATGGTGTTGACCACGGTCCACCACATGGCGTCCATGCCCTCGCCCCCCGTCCACTGCGTCTTGCACGCCATGGCGCAGGTATGGCAGCCGAGGCATTTGTTGAGGTCGAAGACCATCGCGAGCTGCCGCTTCGGCCGGACCACCGCGCCGTCGCGCATCCTCCCGACGAGATCCGAAGCCATCGAATCAGCCCTCCAGCGTGATCGCCTGCCATGCCGGCGAGAAGCTCTTGAGGCCGCCGCGCTCGCCGTTCGAGCCCTCCCAGACGGCGAACGCCACCGGCAGCGTCTCGCCAACCTCGATCTGGATCGCATCGCCGGGGGGCGCCTTGGTCGCGAGCGCGCGCCGGAAGACGACGCGCCAACGCCCGTGGTCCCAGCGTGCCGTGGTCGCAATCGACGTGTCGGCGGTGACACGCGTGGTGCCGAGCCCGACGGCCACGTTGTTGCGGGCGTGCTCGGGCCGGTCCGCGCGCCAATGCCAGGCGTTCACCGGCTTGCCCTCAGCGCCCATGGTCACCAGCGGTGCATCCTTCGCCAGCGGAAAGAGCAGCGCCGCGCCGTCGGGAAAGCGCTCGTCGCCCGGAGGCTCGGCATCTCGATCCGGGTCTTCCCACTCGAGGAGGAAGGCGATCTGGGCGCCGTCGTGCAGGGCGCGGACCTCGACCTCGCGCACGCGGCCGAAGGGGCGGTCCTCGCGGCTCGCCTTCACGTAGGGCGAGGGCTGCAGCGCCAGCGGCGTCGCGATCAGCGCGATCCGTTCGCTCTCGGCGCGAGACCAGAGCGCGGAGGCCGGATCGCCGAGATCCCCTCCGCCCGGGGCCACCCGTCTCGCTCGCATCCCGACCCTCCTTGCCGCCCGGCTGCCGGCGCTCCAAACGAACGTTTGTTTATACCAACAGGGGGGAGACACGAGATGACGGGCGTCATATCCTACCGGGTCCAAGTGCCCCCAGAAGGAGGCCTCCGTGGGCCCGAGCCCCGACGATCCTCCCCGCGCCGCTTCGAAGAGGACGCCCGTGCGCTGGCGGGCAGGCCTGCTCCTCGCGCTCGTCTCCGTCCTCGCCTGCCTCGCGGCCGTCGAGCTGGTGGGGCGCCGCTTCGTGCACGACCCCCTCGGCCTGTTCCGGCCGTCGGCAATGCTGGGCTACGAGATGGCGCCCGACTACCGCGGCCGCCATCACAAGCTCCGCGACTTCGACGTCGCGATCCGGACCGATGCGCGGGGCCTTCGGATGCCCGACCGCGCGCATGAGACACATAATGGTGTCGCACTCTTTCTCGGCGACTCCGTCACCTTCGGCTGGGGCGTCGAGGCCGGTGAGACCTGGCCGGCGCAGGTGGCGGAGCGCTCGGCGGCCGCGGGCGTAGCCGGACCTCGGCCCGTGAATGCGGGCGTCTGGGGCTACGACACGCCACAGGAGCTGGCCTTCCTGCGCGGCGGCGCCGCGGGCTACCAGCCGCAGGTCGTGGTGGTCGGCCTCACGACGCCGGTCACGCCGACACGCAACTGGTATTGCCACGAGCGAGGCGTCATCACCCTCGAGCCGCTGCTGTCGGATGCGTCCGGTGTCTTCGGACCGCTGGCGGCGTTCCTCAAGAACAACAGCCACGTCTACTCGTTTCTCGAACGGCGCGTCCGTTTCCGCGGCTCCCTGCTGCCGGCGGGCTGGCAGCTCCCGGGCTTCGGCGCGAGCGACGCAGCCGTTCCGGCTCCTTCGATGCCCCTCGACGAATCGGCCGCGCTCACGGCCGGCCTCGTCGGCGAGCTGCGGGACGAGGCGCAGCGGGGGGGAGCAGCCCTCGCGGTGGTCGTCTTCCCCAGCCTCGACCAGGTCCTGGAGGTCGCGGCGGAGCCGCAGCCCGAGCCATCGCGAGAGCGCATCCTGCGCGAAGACCTCGTGCGCCGGCTGCGCGCGTCGGGCATTCCGTCTCTCGACCTGACGGAGCCTCTCGCGGCGGAGCCGGACCGCGAAGGGCTCTTCCTGCCCCGCGACCCCGTGCACCCGAGCCGCAGGGGCCATGCGCGAAGCGCCGACGCAGCGCGCACCTTTCTCGCCGCGACCTATCCCGGCCTGTTCTAGGGCTTCAGCGCATCAGCCGTAGAACGTCTTCGCGATGCCCTGGGCGTAGAAGAAGAGCTTCTCCGGCGGCAGGCCGTAGGCGGGAGGCACCAGGCACATCGAGTCGGCGACGGTCCACGCGCGCTCGATGCGCTCGCGCACGGCATCGGGCTTCCCGCACAGGACGAAGGCCTTCACCATCTCGTCGGGCACGAGGCGGCCCGAGGCCAGCGCCTGCTTGCTCTTCACGGCCGCCTGCAGCCGGCGCGCCTCGCTACCGAAGCCGTGAGCCTCGAAGAAGGATTCGTACTGCTCGACCCCGGCGTAGAAGGCGATCGTGGCCCGGGCGTCCTCGATGGCCTCGGCCTCGTCGGGGTTGATCGCAACCCAGAGCCAGAGGTTGAGATCGATGTCCTCGCGCTTGCGCCCGGCCTTCGCGAGACCGGCGCGCAGGTCGGGCTGGATCTTCTCCACCGCCCAGTCGATCGACCACATGGGATGGCCCATCACTCCCTGCGCGATCTCCGCCCCGAGCCGCACCAGCGGGCCACGCAGCGCGGCGATCCAGATCGGAATCTCCTCGCGCACGGGCGGCGCGGTGGCCTGCAGCTCGCGGAACCCGGCGCGGAAGTACTGGCCCTCGAACGGCCCCAGCCCCTTGTGGGCGCCGCGAATCACGTGCCGCACGGCGGCGACGGTCTCGCGCAGGTGCGCCAGCGGCTTGTGCTCGGGCGCACCGAAGACGTCGCGAGTCCATGCGAGCACGCTCGCACCGAGGCCCAGCACGAAGCGCCCGCCCGAGATGCGGTCGAGGTCGATGGCCGCCATGGCCGTCTCGAAGGGACTGCGGGCGGCGGCGATTGCGATGCCGCTCGCGAGCAGCATGCGCTCCGTCACCATGGCCGCAGCGGCCAGCGGCACGAAGGGCGGGCCGTAGACCTGCGGCGCGAACAGTCCCGTGAGGCCCTGCGCCTCGGCCTGCTTCGCGATCATGCCGAGCAGCGGCGCCGGCATGGGGTTCACGAAGCCCCAGTAGCGGCGAGGCTTGGCTCCTTCGGCTGTCATGGGCAGTCTCCCCGCGGCTTCAGCTCACCTTCTCTACGTCGACCCGCACGGCGCGGTCGGCCGGAATCGGCTGCCAGGAGAGGATGCGGTAGCTCAGATGGCCATAGCCCGCCGCGAGGCCGAGGGGCTTCACGTGGCCGGGCTCGAGGTCCGACTGGCTCTGCCAGCCCTCGTGCATGTAGGGCTCGAAGCCGTTGTACACGATCACCTGCCCGGGCCGCACGGCCGGTGAGATCTTGGACGCGTAGCGTGCCTCACCCGCGTTGCTCACGAGCTTCACCTTCTCGCCGTTCTCGATCCCGAGCGACTTCGCATCGGCGTCGTTGATGAAGACGAACGGCTCGCCGCGATGCGTGTTGAGGATGATGTCGTTCGTCATGTTCATCGAGTGGATGCTCCAGCGGTTGTGGCCGCTGGTCATCAGGAAGCGCCGCTTCCCGCCGCCCTGGTTCGGCGGCTCCTTGTGCGTCGGGAGCTCTTCTCCGCACTCGAGGAACCACTCGTGGTCGATGTAGTACTGCGCACGCCGCACGAGCGTGTCGTACGGGATTTTGTCCTCGGTATGCCAGCGCAGCGGGTTGTGGACCTCGTCGGGCTTGATGGTCGAGGCCTGCGACGTGCCGTGAAGCACGTGCCCCCAGTTGGTCCAGCGCACGAAGCCCTTGTCGCGCAGAGTGTCGAGCGTAGTTCCCTTGGGCAGGACGCCGTAGACGGCGCTGTCGCGGATGCTCTCATCGGCGCGCTTCTCCTCATCGCGCAGGGCGCCCTTGTGGCTGATGTGATCCACGAGGCCCGCGATGACGCGCCTCTGCCCGCGCGCGTCGGTGAACTCGGTCATACCCCGCGCCGCCGCCCGCTGCTCGATCTTCTCGAGGATGCGGAATCCGATCTCGAGATCCGGCAGCGCCTCGCCCACCGGAGCCGCCGCCCGGTCACAGAGCACGTAGTTCAGGTGGTGCACCGAGGGCATCGAGTGGCCGAGCTTCTCGTAGTGCTGGGCGGCCGGGAGCACGTAATCGGAGTAGAGGCCGGTGGTCGTGAGCCGGTAGTCCACCGAGATGATGAGATTGAGCTTCGGCCACAGATGCTCGAGCAGCAGCTTCTGCCCGCCGCGCTGGCGCCGCAGCACGTTGCCGCCCGATTCGAAGAGCACGCGCGGCGTCACCTTCTGGTAGACCTTCGCGTAGCGCGCGTCCCACCAGCCCTTCTCGATCGCCTCGTTCATGTAGTCTTCGAAGGCGCGATAGGAGGGATCGTGGTTCTCGGGATCGTTCCAGCGCTCCTTGTAGCCGTACTGGTAGTACCAGAGGAAGGCCGGCGGCATGCCGAAGCCGGGGCCCTGCGGCATGTCGTTCGCGAGCGCCATCATGCGGTTCTGGATCATCTCGATCGTCAGCGTCGGATCGCTCGCCGCGAGCAGGCGCCGCATCGCGATCAGGCCCGCGATCTGCTTCTGCGCCGCCTCCTGCCCCGGCGACTCCTTGCCGGGGATGAAGATCTCGCCGTCCATGCCCGAGATCGCCCACGAGCGCGTGCCGGTGCCCTTCTTGCCCCAGTTGCCCGTGAGGCCGAGCAGCAGCGCCATCGAGCGCTCCATGAGATCGCCGTGGTAGTACTTGCCGGAGTTCCAGCCGATGAAGATCTTCGTCTTGCGGGTCGCCACCTTGCGCGCGAGCGTGCGGATGTTCTCGGGGCTCACCTCGCAGATCGCCGCGGCCTTCTCGGGCGTGTAGTCCTCGAGCTGCCGGCGCAGCTTCGCGAAGACGGGCTCCACCTCCACGGTCGTGAGATCCTTGAGCATCACCTGGAAGGTGCCCTCGAGAGCGGGGTCGAGGCCGGTGAGCGCCAACGTGTGCCGCGGCGCGGGCGCGAGCGTGCCAGCGAGGGTATCCCACCAGAAGAACTGGTCGTCCCGATCGCCCGCAAAGACCTCCGAGCCGCGCAGGAAGCGGCCGGTGTCCTTGCGGATGAGCAGCGGCAGGTCGGTCTGCTCCTGCACGAACTGCTTCTTGTAGAGCCCGGCGTCGATGATCACCTTGCACATCGAGAGCGCGAGGGCCGCGTCGCTGCCGATGCGCACGGGCAGGTGATAGTCGGCATGGATTGCCGAGGGGCTGTAGTCGGGCGCGATCGTGACGACTTCGCCGCCGTTGTACCGCGACTCGGCAACGTAGTGATACCAGTGGATGTTCGTGTAGACGGGATTCGCATGCCAGATGAGCGTCAGCTCGGCGAGAAACCAGTCGTCCATGGAGGACGTGGGGTTGAACAGGCCCCAGGTGAGATGCCAGCCGGGGCTGAAGTCCTGGAACTCGGCGTTGCCGTCGGTCATCGGCAGACCGAGGGCCTCGGAGAACATGCGCGCCGGCGCGGCGCCGGGCTCCGGTGTGAAGAGGTTGATGATCGAGGCGGCGCCCTCCGTCTCGATGGCATCGAGGATGCCGTCGGCGATGCCCGTGAGCGCCTCGTCCCACGACACGCGCTCGAACTTGCCCTCGCCCCGCTCGCCCACGCGCTTGAGCGGATGCGTCACCCGGTCCTGCGAGTAGTGGCAGTGGCTCCAGCTCGCGCCCTTCTGGCAGCCCATGGGGTTCATGTCGGGCACCCCGGCCTCGATGGTCGGGAAGGTGCCGGACTGCTCCTCGCGCAGAATGCGTCCGTCCTTCGTATAGACCCGCCAGGGGCAGCCGCCGGGGTAGCAGTCCACGGAGTGGCTGCCCCAGCTCACCTTGTCCCAGGTCCACTTGCCCCGGTATGCATCCGCCCACGCGCCCTGGGTCTTCGCCACAGCAATTCCTCCCTTGGTCCCGCCCGAGCGGGGCCGCGAGATCGTCGGCGGCCCGACCCCCGGGTCGTTATGACGGCCGTCATGCAGTCGGGCCCGGCTCAGGCCGGCGGCGGCTCCCTGCGAGCGGGCGGGCGCATCGCGAAGGCCACCCCGACGCCGACCAGCATCGTCACGATCCAGAACAGGACCGCGCCGGAGTAGCTGCCGGTGGCGTCGAAGAAGAGTCCGGGGATCACCGGCGCGAGGCCGATGGCGATCGTCGACACGAGCTGGAGCAGACCGTAGAGGGTCGCGAAGCGCGCCTCGCCGACGACCCGCAGGGCGAGCACCGGCGTGACGGCCACTTCCGTGCCGACCGCGATGCCGTGCAGCGCAACGAAGACGCCGAGCACCGGCACCGAGCCGACCAGCGGAAGCAGGCAGAGCGCGAGCGCCTGGATCAGGAGCGCGAGACGCAGTGCCTGCAGCGCGCCGATACGATCGCCGACGAAGCCTCCTGCCACCTTGCCGATGGCCGAGACGCCGACCGCCGCGCCGAGGGCCGCGGCCGCCACCGTCGCATCATGGCCGACACCAGCAAGATACGGCACCACGTGAACCTGGAAGCCGAAGTTCACGAGACCGGGCACGACCAGAAGCGCGGCCAGCGGGAGCATGCCCGGCCGGCGCAGCTCACGGCGCAGATCGATGGGCGGCGGCTTCGCTGCGCTCTCGCCGGAACCGCCGCGCTGGAGACGCCCCTTCGGGAGCGCGGCGAGCGCGACCAGCGGCACCAGCACGACGGCCACGCCGAGCACGGCGTAGGTCGCGCGCCAGCCGTGCGCATCGATGAGCGCCTGCAGGCCGGGAGCGAGCACGAGCGCACCCGCACTGGCGCCGACGGAGACGAGGCCGAGCGCGAAGGCCGTTCGATCGGGAACGCGCACCGTCACCGCGATCGTGATCGGCAGCATCGCGGTGCCCGCGAAGCCCGGCCCGAGCAGCACGTTCGCCGCGATGAAGTGCCAGGCCTCGGTCATCGTGCCGAGAACGGCGAAGCCTCCGGCGAGCAGCGCCGCACCGAGGGCGATCGGAACGCGAACGCCGAAGCGATCGATCAGCATTCCGACCGCGGGCGTCGCGATGCCTGCGCAGACCACGCCGACGCCGATTCCCGCCGAGAGCGTTCCCCTCGGCCAGCCGTTCGCCTTCGCCAGCGCGTTGAGGAACACGCTCACGGTGTCGACGCCGCCGCCGAGGACGATGAACTGGATCGCGAACCCGGCCGCAAGGAGCGGCAGCGCAGCGCCGATGCCGGCGGCGGGTCGTTGCGTCGGGCTCAGTACGCGCGCTCCTGCGCTCTGACCCTCGCGGGAGCGCGCCCTGCAGGAGCCTCTAGTATCCACGATTGGCATTGGCTCGGGATGATCGCTGTCATACTCCGGCCTCCAGCAGGATGGCTCGTGAAGCTCGCCATCGAGCGCTGGAGGGGCGGAGCGACCTCCCCCCCGTCCTGAAGGGAGTGCCGCTCCGCCCCGGAGCGACCGTCCGCTGCCGAATGCCGACGGTCGTTCAGCGAGGAGGCCGCCTGCTCATCGCAAGCGGAACTCGATCGGAACCACGAACCAGAGCCCGCTCCAATCGGCCCCGGGAGGCGGCGCGTCGAAGCGCCAGCGCTTCACGGCGGCGAGCGCGGCACCGTCGAGCTGTGCGTCGCCAGCCGACCGATGCAGGCGCACCGAGTCGACGCGTCCGGTCAGCGCGAGACGCAGCGCCACGTGCGCGGTGCCTTCCACACCGCGACGGCGCGCAGCATCGGGGTACGACGGCCGGGGCTGCTCGCCGCCGCGCGGCATCCAGCCCGCCGGGGCGCCCGCGGGGCCGTCATGGCCGACGCCGCTGCCGGCGCCGGCGCCCCGTTCACCCTTCTCGCTGCCGGCAGCAACAGTGTCCGCCGCCGGACCCTCTCCTTCGGCGGCAGCCTCCCCGGGGCCCGGCGCCTGTTCTGCAGGAGCCGCGATCTCTTCGCGCGCAGTCGCGGGAGCCGGGCTCGGCGGCGCAGCGGGCGCCGGACGCACCAGCCTGCGCTCGCGTGCCGGGGGCTGCTTCGCGGGCCGATCCGGCGGCGCCGGCTGCGTCACCGCAGAAGGACTCACCGGCGCCGCGCCGGAACCCGCATCCCCGCTGCCCTCCCCCGCTTCGACCCGCACCCACGTGATCGGGATCGGTTCGATCGACACGAGATCGTGTCGCTCCATCCACGACAACGCTGCAACCAGGGCGGCCGCATGCAGCAGCACCGAGACTGCGAGCCAGCCGAGCCGCCGGCTCGGCGCGGGAGCAAGAAACGGTGTCGGAGCACCGTTTCGAATCGGTCGAAGCCGCCCAGCGCCCGCCGCGGAGGGGCGGACACTGGCCGGGACGCGCCGCCCGTGCGCGCGGCGGCGAGGGCAACGCGGGCCCGAACTGCTGCGAATGCGAGGTTCCACTACGGAACCCTCCTGCCTGGAAAGGAACGGGAGAGCCGCGAGCAGCCGCGCGCACGCAGGTGCGACGCAGAGGCGCGCAGGGCTCGGCGTTCAGCGCTGGGTCAGGCGGGAAGCGGGACGTGGTCGATGGCGCGCACGGGCGGAGCTGGTTCGCGCTGCGGGTCGACGCGAAGGAGCCCACCCGCAGCCAGCGGTGCGAGGGGCGCGTTCGCGCAGACGAAGCCGAGCCCCACGCCAACGCGCGCGCCGAGGGCCACGGACTTCTCTTCACAGCCGCACGGACAGACGGCGGAAACCGAGGTCGCGCTGCCCGAGGCCGCGCACCAGCCATCCGGCCCCAGCAGCCGGGCGGCCGCGTGGCCGTGTTCGCCGGAATGGCTCACGCTCGGCGGCGGACACGGCACCGCGACGCCCACGAGGTACGCGAGGCCGAGGATCAACACGATCACGTGCGTGCGCCGGGTCACGTTCGGAGCGGAGCCTCCGTCAGCAACCTACTCCAAGACCCGGCTTCGTGCACGCAGCCCGCTTCCCGGCCCCGGCGCGACGCGGTCGTCCGTCCGCGCTTGCAGCTCCTCGATCGGCGTCTCGTAGACGGGCGGCGGGTTCCTCACGAGCTGATCCCAGAGCAGCTGCGTCGATAGGATGCCGACGAAGGCCATGTTGTCGGCGTTCGAGAGCGGACCGAGCGCTGCGCGCGCGCGACACTTGGCGACGAGCCTGCCGGTGGCATCGGGATCGAAGAGACCGCTCTCGCAAAGCGCATCGACCGAGAGCAGCCGCTCCACGTAATCCGGCGCACCGGGCCCGACGAAGCAGGCAGCATCGGGGGCCCGGTAGGGCTGCTTCGGTCGCGACAGGATCTCCTCGGGCACGAGCCCGCGCGCTGCGCGCTTGAGCACGTGTTTCTCGTCGAGCACCCGCAGCTTGTAGCGCGGGGGAAGGGCGTTGCAGAAGTCGACGACGCCCGGATCGAGAAACGGAAAGCGTCCCTCCACCGAGTGTGCCATCAGCATCCGGTCGCCCTGCGAGCAGAGGATGTAGCCGGAGAGCAGCGTCCTCACCTCCAGATACTGCGCCTGGGAGAGCGCGTCCCAGCCGCCGAACGCCTCCGGCAGCGTGGAGAGCAGCCGGCCCACCGCGTCGGCGCCCCGCAGCGCATCCTTCGTCTGCTGCGAGAAGAGCCGCTTGAGCGCAGACGCCGCTTGCCAGCGCGGAAAGTGGGAGAAGCCGGGCTCGCCGGCGCGGTCGAGGTCCCGTCCGAAGAAGCCATTCGCCATGCCCCTCGCCGCCATGGGAGAACGCGCGAGGTAGGGATACAGGCGCTCGAAGAGACGCGGGCGCAGCCGCGAGCCGGGCTGGCGCGCCCAGAACGCACGCACCTTGGCCTCACGAAAGAGGTCGTAGCCGGCGAGCATCTCGTCCGCGCCCTCTCCCGTCAGCACCACCTTGACGCCGCGCTCCTGGGCCAGTCGCGAGAGCAGGAAGAGCGGCGCCGGCGCCGTTCGCAGCACGGGCCGCTCGGTGTGGAAGATCACCTCCGGGAAGCTCTCGGCGATGTCGCTTCGGCCGACCCGGATCTCGTGGTGCTCCGAGCCGAGCCGCGCGGCCATCGCGCGCTGCCACGGCGTCTCGTCGAACTCCGCATCGTCGAAGCGAAGCGAGAAGGTCTCGAAGCGCCCTTGCTTCGCACGCCGCGCCAGCGCGGCCACCAGCGAGGAGTCGAGCCCCCCCGAGAGGTAGCTCCCGACTGGAACGTCGGATCGCAGCATCCGCAGTCGCGTTGCACGATCGAGCTCGGCGCGCAGCGCTTCGGCGGCCTCGTCGAGGCCGAGCCGGCCGGGCTCGCCCGCTGCCGGATAGCGCGGCTCCCAGTAGGCGCCGAGCCGCGAGCGGCTACTCGCGAGATCGCGGATCAGCACGTGGCCGGGCGGCAGCTCGTGAATTCCGCGGAAGGGCGTCGCCGGCGCGACGTTGGCCCAGAAAGTGAAGACCTCGTCGAGACCCTCCGGATCGATCTCGCGCGGGAAGGACGGATCGGTGAAGAACGACTTCACCTCGGAGCCGAAGTAGAGCCGGCCCGCGTGCTCTGCGTGGTAGAGCGGACGCACCCCGAGCCGATCGCGGGCCAGGAACAGCCGCCGCCGGGCGCGGTCCCAGATGGCGAGAGCGAATTGCCCGTTGAAGCGCTCGACCACGCTCTCGCCCCATTCTTCGTAGGCGTGGAGCAGAACCTCGGTGTCGGTGGCGGTCGTGAAGCGATGCCCGCGCGCCTCGAGCTCGGGCCGCATCTCGACGTAGTTGTAGACCTCGCCGTTGAAGGCGATCCACAACGTGCCGTCCTCGTTGGCGAGCGGCTGCTGGCCGAGCGCGAGGTCGATCACGGAGAGCCGTGCGTGCGCGAGGCCGACCTCCGTGTCGCGATAGATGCCGAAGTCGTCCGGGCCGCGGTGGCGAACGGCACACGCCATGCGTCGCAGGAGTGCGGGCTCCGGCGGCGGGCCGGCCCGCAGGTTGAGGATGCCGGCGATGCCGCACATTCCGGGCTGCTCAGGCCTCCCGGCCGGACCGGCTCCCGGCGCCGGCGCGGGTGGGAGGCAGCGCGGCGCCCGCGCTCTCGATCAAGGCCCTGCGATCGATCTTGCCGCTCGGCTTGAGCGGCAGCGAGGGCCGCAGCTCGACTCGGCCGGGCACCTTGAACTCCTCGAGACTGCGCGCACAGTGGGCGCGCACCTGCCGTACGCTGAGCGCCGACCCGGCGCTCGGAACGATGAACGCGGCGATCGCCTCGCCGAGCACGGGGTCGGGAACGCCGACGACGACCGCCTGCGCCACGCCCTCCAGTGCGTGAAGAGCGTTCTCGACCTCGCGCGGGCTCACCTTCTCGCCGCGCGACTTGATCATCTCGTCGCGACGTCCGACGAAGTAGAGGTAGCCTTCATCGTCGGTGCGAAAGAGATCGCCGGTGTGCAGCACTCTCTCGCCCGGGATCGGGCCGGGGCGAAGCATCCGGTCGCTCTCCTCCGGCATCCCCCAGTAGCCCTTCATCACGTTCGAGCCGCGCACCACGAGTTCGCCCACCTCGCCTGGGCCGAGTCGCCGGCCCGCCTCGTCCACCACGTAGGCCTCGACGTTCGGCATCGCCTTGCCCACCGAGCCCGGGCGCGAGCCGAGCTGCTCGGGCGGCAGGTAGGCCACGCGCTTGCACTCGGTGAGCCCGTACATCGAGTAGATCCGCGCCCCGGGGAGCAGGCGCCTCAGCTTCGTGACGTGCTCCACCGGAAGCGCCGCCGCGGTATTCGTGACGTAGCGCAGCCGCGAGAGATCGTACGCCGAGAGATCGAGCTGCAGCAGGATGGCGGACATCGTGGGCACGATCGGCAGACCCGTCACGCCCTCGAGAACGATCTTCTGGAGCGTCGCGTGCGGGTACGCGAAGGTCGCCTCCAGCACGAGCGTCGCGCCCGTGCGGCAGGCCATCAGGAGCTGGTAGAGCCCATAGTCGAAGGAGAGCGGCAGGCAGGAGAGGACGACGTCGTCCTCGGTGTTCTCGAGATAGGTCGTGATGGACGTTGCGGCCGACACCATGTTGAGGTGGGTCAGCATCACGCCCTTGGGAATGCCCGTCGAGCCCGAGGTATAGACGAGTGCTGCGAGATCGACGTCGATGCAGCACTTTGGGGGCGGCGCTGCGGGGCCGTTCGGCAGGTCGTCGTAACGCAGCACCCGGACGTCGCGAGCCTCCGGCGCCCACGACGCGTCGCCGACCAGCAGCAGCAGCGCCAGGCCGGGCGCAGCCCGCAGGGCCTCGGTCAGCGCCTCGGCTCGCTCCGCCTGGCAGACGAGCACCCTCGCACCCGAATCGTGCAGCAGGTGGGCGAGCTGCGCGGGCCGGGTCGTCGGATGGACGACCGAGAAGACGGCGCCGGCCTTGAGCGCAGCGAAGATTGCGACCGCGGCCTCCTCGCGGGCATCGAGCTGGATGAGGATCCGGTCACCGCGCGCGATGCCCGCGTCGAGCAGGGCGTGAGCCAGCACATTCGCGCGCTGCTCGAGAGCGGCGTAGGAGAGGCGCCGCTCGCCACAGACGAGTGCGACCTTCTCCGGATGCCGTGCCGCGCTGCCTTCGAGAAAGCTCTCGAGCTGCACGGCCTACGGCTCTGCGGGCCCCGTAGCCCGCTTGCGCCCCACGAAGGCGACGAGGCTTCGGATCGAATCGAGATTCTCCGGCACGAGCTCGTCGTCGAGCACGCGGATGCCGTACTCCGCTTCGAGATGGGCGACCAGCTCGAGCACGCCCGTCGAGTCGATCACACCGGTCTCGAGCAGCGAATCCTCCGCGCGCAGCCGCGTGCTCTCCCGCTCGTAGAGGAAGTTCTCTTCGATGAAGCGGCGAAGTCCGTCCTCGATGGCTGCCATGGCTCCTGACTCCGCATGCGGGCCGCACCAGGAAGTGCGACCCGACGCGTCAGCGGGTCTCGATCTCCTCGACGGGCTCCACGAGCAGCGGAGCGAGATGGAGCGGCCGCGTGGCACGGCGCTTCGACACGATGTCCGCAAAGACGCTCTCGACCTGCGCGACCGGAAGCCCAAGGACGAGCGCCGCCTTCTCCGCGGGAACGCCGTGATTGTGCGCCCAGAGGCAGAGGTCGAGCTGCTCGAAGGGAAGCCCGAAGTAGAACTCCTCCTCCGTCTGGGGAAGCGACCAGGTATCCGTCATCGGGGGCCGACGGCAGATGGATTCGGGAATCCCCAGCGCGGCGGCCAGCGCGTAGACCTGCGTCTTGTACAGATGCGCGATGGGCTTCAGATCGGCGAGCCCGTCACCTCCCTTGACGAAGAAGCCCTGGTCGTACTCGAGCCGGTTGGGTGTGCCGGCGACGGCGAAATGCCGGCGCTCCGCGTGATGGTAGGCGACGAGCGCGCGCGCTCTCTGCTTCATGTTCGATGCGGCGACGACCTCGAGATAGGCAGCGAGCGGGAGCCGGACGCGCCGCTCCTCTCCCTC
>CAYOIG010000803.1:0-3006 GCA_964403915.1 uncultured Myxococcaceae bacterium | reverse complement strand
GCGCTGCGTGAGCGGGTGATCGCTGCCGAGCAGCGCGAAGAGGTCGAGCATCGCGCGCCGCGCCGCCTGCTCCCGGTGCTGCGGGTCGCGGCGCACGACATCCAGCAGCGTCTCCAGCGCCTCTTCGTGACGACCGGCAGCGGCGAGGCCGAGCCCGAGATCGAGACGGGCGTCGAGATCGTCGTCTCGTGCGGCGAGGCGCGCACGAAGGCCGGCTTCATCGAAGCCCGCCGCGCCATCGCGCGTGCGCAGTGCCGCCGCCAGCCGCTCCGCAGGCTCCGACTCCGCGAGCCCCGGACCGATCTGCTCCAGCAGTGCCAGCGCGGGCGCCGTCTCGCCACGTTCGCCCAGCACGGCGGCCAGCCCGAGCCGCGCGCCGGGATGCCGCGCATCGAGACCGAGGGCCTCGCGATAGCGCTCCTCGGCGGCGTTCTGATGCCCGGCCTCCCCGAGACGCCGGCCCTCCGCGACGAGAGCGTCGGCGCGCGACGGGAGGAGCGCCTCGAGGAATCTACGCGCGGTGGCCTCGGGCACCGCGCCCTCGAACTCCGCAACCACGCGTCCGTCGCGCAGGCCCAGCACCTTCGGGATGCTGCGCACGCCGAAGGCGTTCGCCGTGGCCGGGTTCTCGTCCACGTTCACCTTCGCCAGCACGAAGGCGCCCGCGTGCTCGCCGGCAAGCCGCTCGAGCACGGGGCCGAGGCTGCGGCAGGGTGCGCACCAGGGCGCCCAGAAGTCGACTACCACCGGGGTCGTCTTCGAACGCTCCAGCACCTCCTGCTCGAAGCCGGCGTCGCTCACGTCGCGAACGTAGGGAGACTCGGTCACGCACGAACCGTGGGGCCGCGCGGCGGCCACGGCAAGGGGGAGGCTCGGGCGCGTGCTGGCGCGGCCGTGGTGGCGCGGGTACCGTCGGCGGCCCGGAGGGCTCGCATGACCGCCGTCTCCGCGCGGGCCCCGTCGGGCCCCGCGTCTGCCGAGTCCGCGGCGAGAGACCGCCGCCCGGCGTGGCGTTTGCCCCTGGCCCTCGCTGCCGCGGCCGTGCTCGCTCTCCCGCTCGATCTGCCGGTCATGCGCTGGGTGACGAGCACGGATCTGCCGGGCTCGGTCGACAAGGGCATTCGGCTCTCGGAGGCCTTCAGCCACGGCTTCGGCGTGGCGGTCCTCCTGATCGCGGTCTTCGTGCTCGACCGGGAGCATCGTGCGCGGGTGCCGCGCCTCGTGGCCGGCAGCGTGCTCGGTGGCGCGCTCGCAAACTGCCTCAAGCTGGTCATCTCGCGAACGCGGCCGCGGCGTTTCGACCTCGACGGCCAGATCCTCGACAGCTTCAGTGGCTGGCTCTCGCTGGGCCGCCTGCCGAGCGTGCAGGAGGGCTTCCCGTCGGCGCACGCTGCAGCGGGTTTCGCCCTCGCCACGATGCTCTCGTGGAGCTACCCAGCGGGCCGCACGCTCTTCTTCGCGCTCGCCGCGATCTCGGGCCTGCAGCGCATGCATTCGATGGCCCATTTCCCGAGCGACGTCCTGTTCGGTGCGGCCCTCGGCTGCCTCGGCGCCTCCCTGTGTCTTCCGGGTGGTCTCATCGGCCGCCGTTTCGACCGCTTCGAGGCCCGGCGAGGCGTCCGTCGTCTGCCGGATGACGCTCGTAGCGGCGCTTGAGACGAAGAAACGGCTTCTCCACGAAGAAGTAGGAGGCGCTCGCAACGCCGAGCGTGAGGGCGACGCCGAGCGCGAAGCGCCCGAGCGGAGGGAGAGCGTCGACGTGCCGCGCCGCGGAGAGCCCCCACGCGTGCCAGAGGTACATCGGGTAGGAGATGCGGCCGACGTAGCGAACGCCGGGATGCTCGAGCCAGCGCCAGAGCGGTGCGCGCGATAGCTGCACCAGCTGCACGAGGAGCACGGCCAGAAGCAGCGCATCGACGGTGAAGCCCGGCCCGTGGTGCCAGGCATTCGAGATCCGCTCGCGCGAGATCCAGAGCAGCGCGAGCGTTACGAGCGGCAGGAGCTGCGAGCGTGCGAGATGTGTCGCCGCGCGCCGTGCGCGCGCGTCGCCGAGGCCGACGGCCAGCAGACAGCCGACGGCGAGATTGTCGAAGCGCGTATCGAAGGCGTTGTAGGCGTACGCCTCCGGCACGCCGAGTCCGAGATAGAGCAGACACCGCCACGCCATCACGCCGGCGATGATCGCGACGAGCGCCGTCACCAGCGTGCGCTGGCCGCGGGAGACGAGGGCCCTGAACAGCCAGGGCCAGATCAGGTAGAACTGCTCCTCCACCGCCAGCGACCAGCAGTGGGCGAGCGACGTGCTCGGATGGCCGAGAAACGCGTTGTAGTAGTTCATGCCGTAGAGAAATGCCGCAGCGGCGAGTCCGAGAGTCCACGGCGTGCCGAGCGCGGTGTCGGCGGCGAGCGAGAGCAGCAGGAAGACGTAGTACGCCGGAAAGATCCGCAGCGTGCGCCGCGCGTAGAAGCGTCGCAGCGAGATGGTCCCCGTCTCCGCCCGCTCGCGCAGCAGCAGCCACGTGATGAGAAAGCCGCTCAGCACGAAGAAGGCGCTCACGCCGAGGTCGCCTGGCACGTGGCCGAGGGGCGAGTGCGAGAACATCACCAGGAGCACGGCAACCGCCCGCACGCCATCGAGGGCGGGCAGGTGGTCTCGCTCGATCAGCTCCGCGAGATCGCGCGCTTCGTGCTCAGGCACGGCCCCCTCGCCTGGTGGATGGCCGCCCACGGTATCGGATCGGCCCGGCCGTGCCTGCCCGCCGGCTAACGGGCGATCAGCCCCCGAGCAGGCATGCGGCCGCGCGAAGTGCTGGTCTGCCGGCACGGCTCATCTCCTGGGCTTGAAGCTGTAGTCGATGAGATCGGTCGTGGAGGTGATGCCTCCCGAATCCGTCGCCTGGCGCACGAGGCCGATGCCGGGCGCGAACCAAGACGTCTTCGTGGCGCGCGCACCGCCCTGCTCGATCCGCGTCACGACCTTCACGGCGCTGAAGCGCCCGGCCGGTG
>CAYOIG010000802.1:0-3305 GCA_964403915.1 uncultured Myxococcaceae bacterium | reverse complement strand
GCCTGCTTGCGGTTCCAGTTGGTGCGGAAGAGCACGCGCGAGATGGCCTCGCGCTCGGCTTCGAGCGCCGCGCGCTGGCCGACCTCGCGCAGCGGCAGCGCGCCGGCCGTCTGCTCGAGCTCGGCGAAGAGCGTCTCGAGGCAGCGCCCGCTCGTCTCGGCCCGCCGCTCGCCGCTGCCGAGCAGCTCCTCCAGCACGGCCTCCTCGCTGCCGAGCACGACGATGCGCTTCATCATGTTCTCGAGCTCGCGCACGTTGCCGGGGAAGGGATGGCGATCGAGCTGGCGCAGCATGCGGCCCGAGAGCACCGGCAACGGCTTGCGGTACTTGGCGCTGTAGCGGCGCAGGAAGAGCTCGACGAGGCCCGGGATCTCCTCGCGGCGCTCCCGCAGCGGCGGGATCTCGATGGCGACCACGTTCAGCCGGAAGAAGAGATCCTCGCGGAAGCCGCCCTGCTTCACCATCTGCTCGAGCTTGCGGTTGGTGGCGGCCACCATGCGCACGTCGACGCGGATCTCCTGGTTGCCGCCGAGCCGCGAGAAAGAGGCGTCCTGCAGCACCTGCAGCAGCTTGGCCTGCAGCGCCGCGCTCATCTCGCCGATCTCGTCCAGAAAGATCGTTCCCGTGTTCGCGAGCTCGAACTTGCCGGGCTTGCGTGCGACGGCGCCCGTGAACGCACCGCGCTCGAAGCCGAAGAGCTCGCTCTCCAGCAGATCCGAGGGCAGCGCCGCGCAGTTCACCTTGACGAAGGGCCGGCTCGCCCGCGACGAGTGCTGGTGCACCGCGCGCGCGACGACCTCCTTGCCGACACCGCTCTCACCGTGGATGAGCACCGTCACGTCCGTGTCCGCGATCTGCTCCAGCACGTGGAGGATGCGCTGCATGGACTCCGTCTCCCACACGATCGCCGTCTCGTCCCCGGCCTCGCGCAGCAGACGATCCCGCTCCTCTTCGAGATCGCGGTGCTCGAGCACCCGCCGGAGCACGAGATCGAGCTCCTCCTCCTCGAAGGGCTTGTTCAGATAGTCGGCCGCCCCGAGACGCATGGCGTCCACGATGGTGATCGCACGGGCCACCACCGAGAGCATCACGACGGGGATCCGCGGATGGAGCTCGCGAATCCGCCGCAGCGTCTCGAGGCCGTCCATGCCCGGCATCATGACGTCGAGCAGGATGGCGTCGGGCGCCGCGCCGCCCTCCAGCAGCTCGAGCGCGCGACGGCCGTCCTCGGCCGTGTCGACCAGGTAGCCGCGCAGCTCGAGCAGGCTGGCGAGGTAGGAGCGGATGCCCTCGGCGTCGTCCACCACGAGGATGCGCCGGGGCCGCTCAGCCGAACGCGCCGCGGAGAGCGGCCGCACGCTGCGGGCTGCAACGTCGAGCACGCGGCGGCGGCGGCCGGTAGCGCGGGCACTGCTCATGCTAGGCCTGCTCCGCGCACGAGGCCGCGGGCAGGGTGAAGCGGAAGCTGCTGCCGCCTCCCTCGCGCGGCACGACGCCGATCGTTCCGCCGTGGGCGTCTACGATCCGGCGCGCGATGGCGAGGCCGAGACCGAGGCCCGTGCCGCGGCAGCCCTGCCCTGCCCGCACCCAGGGGTCGAAGATCCGCTGGCGATCGGCCTCGGGGACGCCCGGGCCGGCGTCCGCGACCGCCACCTCGACGAAATCACGGCCGTCCTGGCGAATGCCTCGCGCCGAGACCTCGATGCGCGAGCCCTCCGGCGCGTGCTTGATCGCGTTGCCGACGAGATTGGTGAGCACCTGCTCGACGCGCGCGCAGTCGAAGCGCGCGCGCAGGGCTGCGCCCTGGGACCCGATGGTCAGCTCGAGCTTGCGCTCCTCGAGCAGCGGTGCGAGCGCGCTGGCCACGCTCTCGATCGTGGCTCCCACCGGCAGCTCGCTCACCTCGAGCACGCCGTCGCCCGTGAGGCTGCGGCACGTCTCGAGCAGCTCGCCGATGAAGGCATTGAGCCGCTGGCAGCTCTTCTGGCTCTCGCCGAGAAATCGCTTCTGCTCGTCGCTGAGCGCTCCTACCTTGCCCGACAGCAGCAGCCGGCCGTAGCCGAGGATCACGGTGACGGGCGTTCGCAGCTCGTGGCTCACGACGGTCAGCAGCTCCTCGCGATCGGCGAGCTCGCGCCGCATGCGCTCGCGAAGGGTTGCGATCTCGCGATTCGCCGCGTGCAGATCGCGGCTCGCGCGCAGCAGCTCCGCCTCGAGCAGGCGCTCGCGGCCGACGTCCTTCAGCAGCCAGACCTGGTCGGGGCCTCCGTCCTCGCCGCGACAGAGCTGGCGCGCGACGACACGCGTTCCGGTGCCGCCATCGCAGCGCAGTACGCACTCGGTGGCGTGGTCGCGGGGACCCGCCGGCAGGCCCTCGCCCGCATCCTCGAAGAGCGCCTCGAAGGGCATCCCGAGCAGAGCCGTAACGTCATGCTCGCCGGCCAGATCCGCAAGACGCGCCGTGGCCCAGACGATGCGCCCGGCGCG
The DNA here is from genome assembly GCA_964403915.1 of uncultured Myxococcaceae bacterium. Taxonomy (GTDB): domain Bacteria; phylum Myxococcota_A; class UBA9160; order UBA9160; family UBA9160; genus MYXO. The sequence continues at coordinate 818 of CAYOIG010000802.1, read as the reverse complement.
CGTCCCGACCAGCGCATCCGAGAGGGAATCCCCCAGCCGGCGCAGCACGGACTCCCCGGACATGTCCCGGGCCTCATGCGCGAACCGCTGCATCCATGCCCTCCAGGGTCCGCGGCCTCCGCCCGGATGGATCCGGACGCGTGGTATCGTGCGTGAGGCCCCGCGCGGCCGGACCCGACCCCCTCTCTCATCGCCTGCATCCATGAGTGCCTTTACCGACCCGATGCGTCCCTGGAGAACCGACGCTTGAGCAAGAGCCGAGACGGGCAGCGCCAGGCCGAGGCGCGGATGGCCGAGCTCGTAGAGGCCATCGCCCGACACAACCGGCTGTACTACCTGGAAGACCGGCCTGAGATCTCGGACGCGGCCTACGACCGGCTTCTTCGGGAGCTGCAGGATCTCGAGGCGCAGCATCCAGAACTGAGGCATTCCGACTCACCTACGCAGCAGGTGGGCCCCGCCCCGGCCTCCGGCTTCCGGCCCGTCGTGCGGCAGGTGCCGATGCTCTCGCTCGAGAATGCGATGGACGAGGGCGAGATGCGGGCCTTCGACGAGCGGATCCGGCGGGTTCTGGCCAGCAGCGACCCCGTGGCCTACGCGGGGGAGCCCAAGCTCGACGGGGCCGGGGTGGAGCTGGTCTACCGGGACGGAGCTCTCGAAGTGGGCTCGACCCGCGGGGATGGCCGGATGGGCGAAGACGTCACGGCGAACCTGCGGCTGGTCTCGAACGTCCCGCTGGCGCTCGCCGGTCGCGAGGGATCGCACGCGGGCCGCATCTCCGTGCGCGGCGAGGTGGTGCTCCCCCTCGCCGCGTTCCG
>CAYOIG010000801.1:0-6219 GCA_964403915.1 uncultured Myxococcaceae bacterium | reverse complement strand
ATGGTGACCGGTGAAGCCTTGCCCGAGGCGGTTTCGCTGGCGCGCGAGCTGCCGGGGCTCTCGACCGGTCTTCACCTCGTGCTCTCGGGGCGCGACGCGCCGGCCGCGAGCAAGCCCGAGACGATTCCCGATCTCGTCGATGCCGCGGGTCGCTTCGCCGCGACGCCCGCGCGTGCCGGAATCTGGGACGGTCTGCTCTGGCGGCGGCGGCGCGGACAGGTGGAGCGCGAGATCCGCGCCCAGATCGAGCGCTACCTCGATACGGGCCTGCCGCTCGACCACGTGGACGGGCACCATCACCTGCATCTGCACCCGCTCATCTTCGACGTGCTGCTGGCCTGTCTCGAGGAGTACCGCATCCGCTGGGTGCGACTCGCGGAGGAGGATGCCGTCGCGCGCCATGGAGCGGCCTGGGCACCCACAGAGCTGGAGCCGGCGATCCTGGCGGCCCTCTCGCGGCGGGCGCGCAAGCGGATGCGCAGGCGTCCGAACCTCGGCGGCGCCGAGCGGCTCTACGGTCTACGCGCGACCGGACGCCTGTCGGCCGAGGAAGTGCTGTGGCTGCTGCCACGCATCACCGCGCAGAGCGTCGAGCTCTACGCGCATCCGGACCGCGGGAGCGAGCAGGGGCGCCGGGAGGAGGCCGCGCTGCGCGCGCCGGCGGTCCGCGACGCCGTGCAAGCGGCGGGCTTCCGGCTCGTGGGCTCGCGGGCGCTCGGCCTCGGCTTGGACGCCGCGGCGTGAGCGTGCTCATGCTCCTGCTACTCGGCTGGCTCGTGGTTGCGGTCGCCTATCGACTGCTGGCCTTCGCGTCGCTCGCGCGCATGTGCGAGACGGAGGCGCGCGATCCGTCGGCCGCGCAGCCGGAGGGAGACGTCATCGCCCTGCGTCCGCTCCGCGGCGCGGGTGAGCAGCTCGAGAGCTGCCTCGACAGCCTGTGGCGGGCGGGCAAGTCGGGGCGCATGCGGATCGTGGTGGGCATCGCGAGCGCAGACGACCCGGCGGCCGCCGTCGTTGCCCGGGTGCGCGAGCGCTGGCCGGAGACGGCGTGCCGCGTGGCGATCGGAGCGGGCCCGTCCGGCGTCAATCGCAAGGTCTCGAACCAGGTGCAGGCGGCGCGCGGAGAGCACGGCGCATTCTGGCTGCTCTCCGACGCCGACGTCCGCGTGCCGGACGACTACGCGGCGCGTCTGCTCGCTCCCTTCGCAGATCCTGCCGTCGGGTTCGCCACCTGCCCCTACAGGAGCGTGCCCGCCCGCAGCGCGGTCAGTCGCGTGGACGCCCTGGTCACCAACACGCACTTCGTGCCCAATGCCTGTCTCGCCGCGCGCTTCGAGGGGCTTCACTTCGGCCTCGGCGCGACGATCGCCGTTCGAGACCCTGCACTGACCCAGATCGGTGGTTTCACCGCGCTGCTCGATCTCGCCGCCGACGATTTCTGGCTGGCGCGCAAGATCGAGGACGCGGGCTGGCGCCTCGCCTGGGTTCCGATGGTGGTCGAGCACGTGCTCGAGGAGGAGGGCTGGCGCCACGCACTGGCCCGGCACGTGCGCTGGAGCCGCGTGACGCGCGCCTCGCGACCGGCGGGCTACATCGGCTCCTTCGTCACCCACGATCTCCCGCCTGCTGCCGCCTGTGCGGCGGCGCTCTTCGCGGCCGGCGGGCCGGCCTGGGCTCCGCTGCTCGGCTGGTGGGCGCTGCGGGCCGCCGCGCTCTGGCGCTGGCGCGATCTGGTGTGCTTCCGCATGCGAGACCTCTGGCTCGTGCCGCTGGTCGATGTTGCGGCGCTCGGCGTCTGGTTCGCGGGCCTCTTCGGCAGCGCAGAGCCGCCGCGGGGGCACGCGGACTGACGGCGATCGCCGAGGCGGGCCCGGTCTCCGGCGATCCGCACGGGCGGCGGTTGACAGCCCTGCGTCGAACCTCGATTCTCCGCGGTCCCATGACAGCCAAGACGAAGACCCATCACGACCGCGAGAAGGCGCCCTGGATCACGTACCGGCCACAGATCAAGGTGATGGACTGCACCATCCGCGACGGCGGGTTGGTCAACGACCACGCCTTCGATGATGCGCTGGTGAAGGCCGTCTACCAGACCTGCGTCGAGGCCGGCGTCGACTACATGGAGATCGGCTACAAGGCGTCGAAGAAGCAGTTCGCCGTCGGAGAGTACGGCGACTGGAAGTTCTGCGACGAAGACGCCATCCGCCGCATCGTCGCTGACAATCCGACGCCGCTCAAGCTGTCGGTGATGGCCGACGCCGGCAAGTGCGACTGGCGGGAAGACATCCTGCCGAAGGACAAGAGCGTCCTTTCGATGATCCGCGTGGCGTTCTACATCACGCAGATCCCCGAAGCCGTCGAGATGATCCAGCACTGTCATGATCTCGGCTACGAGGTGAGCGCCAACCTGATGGCCATCTCGCGCGTGCAGGACGCCGAGCTGGAGCAGGCGCTCGAGGTGCTCGCGCAGACTCCGGCCTCGGTGATCGTCGTCGTGGACAGCAATGGCGCCTTCTACACCGAGCAGATCGAGCGGCTCGTGAAGAAGTTCCGCAAGTACACCGACCCGGTCGGCAAGGAGGTCGGCATCCACGCGCACAACAACCTCCAGCTCGGCTTTGCCAACACCATCGAGGCGATCATCCACGGCGCGAACCGCGTCGACGCCACGATGTATGGCATGGGGCGCGGGGCGGGGAACTGCCCCATGGAGCTGCTGCTGGGCTTCCTCCGCAATCCGAAGTTCCACGTCCGGCCGGTCTATCGGCTGCTGCAGGAGCACATGCTCCCGCTGCGGGAGAGGCTCGAGTGGGGGCCCCTCGTGCCCTACAACATCGGCGGTCAGCTCAACCAGCATCCGCGGGCTGCGATCGCCGTGCGCGAGAGTCCGGGCAAGGATGACTTCGTCGATTTCTACGATCGGTGCATCAGCGAGGAGTGACGCTTCCTACTCCGGCTGGCCGGCGCCCACGCGCAGGTAGAGCCGGGCAGCGAGCAGCACGCCGGCGCCGGGCGCGCTGGCGGAGTCGGGCGCGCCGGCCACGAGGATGCCGTCGTTGGCGAGCGCATCGGCCGCGCGTTCGAGCTGCGCCGGGCTCGCCTTCGCGCGTTCGAGGTCGACCTCGGCGATGGGGAGCTCGGTGCCCTCGTTCAGCAGCACGGCTCGGATCGAAGGGCAGGGTGCCTTTACGCAGCGAATGCCTGCATCGCGGACGTGGAAGAACGAGCCCTCGACCTCGCCCTCGCCCGCAGGGCGCCAGGCCTCGGTCACGCGGAGGATGGCCTGCGCGCTGCCGGCCGGCTTCCGGTCTGCCATGAGGTCTCCGCGCAGCAGGCCGCGCTGCTTCTCCGGTGCCGACGCGAGATCCGTGAGCGCCTCCGCGCCCGGAACGGCCTTGCCTGAGGCCTCGAGGCGCACCACGTAGCACTCGGGCGCCTGCGTTCCGTCGGCGCAGCGGGTGAGGTCGCGGTTCACCTCGCTCACGAAGAAGCCGCCGCAAAGGGGCGGCTCGCATGCGCGCAGATCCGGGCGCAGGCGGAATACGCTCCCGGTACGGGCAGCGGCTTTCGCCGCAGCCTTGCCGGCCTGCGCCGCGCTCGCGCCGAGGACGAGCAGGAGCGAGAGGAGGAGCGCGAGGAACCTGCGGCGGCGAGCAGGGCAGGCGGCTTCGGCGTTCATGGGTCTCCTCGGTCCGGGTGCGCGCGGGAGCGCGCCGGACCACCCTACCGGAGCCGCAATGCGGAGCAAGCCGCGTCAGGCCACGATGCCGAGGGGCTCTGGAGCGAAGCCGGGGAAGGTCCCGGCCGGCGGTGATTGGCCGAGGTGCGCCGCGAGCACCTCGTGCAGGACGTGCCGGTAATCGGTGGCGATGGCGAGATCGCGGCCCTCGTAGAGGGCATCCTCCGCGAGTCCTGGCCACTTTCCATGCACGCCCGCCTTCACGCGAGGCCCTGCGAGGAGCAGGACGCTCCCGTGCCCGTGATCGCTGCCCTGGCTGCCATTGGCGCGCACGGTGCGCCCGAACTCGGTCATCACCACCACGAGCCAGTCGCGCCGCCCGCGAAGACCGTCGGCGAGCGCCGCGAGGCCCGTTGCGAGCTCCTGCATCGGGCGCGCCATGCCGCCTGTCTCGAGGCCCTGGCGCTGGTGCGTGTCCCAGCCATGACACTCGAGTGCGACGGCTCGAATCGGAAGGCCTGCCTGCTCGAGGGCCAGCAGCTGGCGCACACGCTCGGGAAGCGGAGGATCGGCCCGGCGCCCCTCTCCGCGGCGCTTCGTGGCGCCCGCTGCGGCCGTCGGCGGCGCCGCCTGCGGCGCGCGCTGCGCGTAGTCGGCGAGCGCGCCGAGGGCGCGGCGGCCGGCGCTGGCGACGGGATCCGCTCCCGCGGCTGCGTAGCACGCTGCGAGCGTCTGCCGTGCATTCGCATCGACGCCCTCGAGGCCGAAGCTCGACGGATCCCCGATGGCGAAGCCGCCCGAGCCCTGCAGCGCGAGAGGAAGGGCGTTCGAGAGCGCGAGCGCTGCGAAGGGATCGGCATCGTTCGCGCCGGCCAGCGCGCGGGCGAGCCAGCCGCGGCCGCTGTCGCGCCGATCCGGATCGCCGAGCTCCATCCGATCCTGCGCCTCGAAATGGGATCGCGAGCGATCGCCCGAGCCCACGGCGTGCACGGCCGCGAGCTCACCACGCTCCACCAGCGGCTGGAGCGCGGCGAGGGCCGGATGAAGGCCGAACCCGTCGGTGAAGGGGAGGGTCTTCGTGAGGGCGAGCGCGCCGCGTGCGCGCGCGTAGCCCGTATCGCCCACGGGCGGCACCAGGTGAAGACCATCGGCCGCGCCGCGCAGGAAGATCGTCACGAGGAGCGGGCGCTGGCCGGGCGGAGCGGCTCTCGATCTTCGGGGGGAGAGCCAGAGCGGCGCTCCCACGAGCGCTGCGACCGAGAAGCCGCCGAGCCGGAGCAGTCGCCTCCGCGTCAGCACCACTGGAACTCCGGCGCCGCCAGCGTGACGGCCGTGCCGAGAATGCTCTCCGGCACCCGCGCATTGCCGGGATCGATCCGCTCCAGAATCGACCGGCCCAGCGTCGCGCCGCGTACACCACCGCGAGCGAGCGCGAAGGCGAGCCGCATGCGTTCGAGCACGGCGCCCGGGTCGATCCAGCGCTCGCTCACCTCGGGAAAGCCCGCGGGCGTGCGGGCGAAGAAGGGCAGCTCGCCCATGCGGCTGAGCGTGAGCAGCATCTCCTTGCTGCCGTCGGCCGTTCCGCCGCTCGCGCGCAGCGCGCTCGCGAAGAGCCGCAGCGGGGTCTTCAGCTTGCGGCTGCCCGGATCGGCCAGCTCCGGAGACAGCAGGATCGCGCGCAGCACCTCCGGAATGTCTCCCGCGCTGGCGAGGAAGCGAGCGGCCGCCATCTCCACCAGCCCGGCCGGCGGGTCGTCGGCCACGAAACGCTGCACCAGCTTGCGCGCGAGGTGATGCGCAGTGGCCGGATGGCGGGCCAGCCGCCGCAGCAGAAGCTCCCCCTCGCTCTCCCCCTCGCCGCGGAGCGTCTCGCCCAGCACGGTCTTCGGCCCCGTGTCGTGCCGGAAGGCATGGAAGCGGTAGGAAGGCTGGCGGGGGCTCTCGAGGCCCCAGCCCGTGAGCGCCCGCGCCACGGCGATCACATCGTCCTGTGTATAGCCACCGTCCACGCCCAGGGTATGAAGCTCCAGCAGCTCGCGGGCGTAGTTCTCGTTGATGCCGCGCACGCGGCCGGGGCGGCCGGGAAGACCCGCGTCCGTCTCTCTCGCGCGCGCGGCCGGCGCGCTCGAGCTCCAGTTGTCGAGGTAGAAGAGCATGGCCGGGCTCCGGGCCACGGCGAGGAGTAGATCCTCGAAGCGGCCGAGGGCGTGCCGGTCGAGAACCTCGCGCTGGTAATGCGGAAGCAGGCCGCCGACGATGCCCTTGCGCGCGTCCACGCTGAAATGGTTGGACCAGAAATCGACCATCACCTCGCGCAGGCCCTGGCTTCCGTGCACGGCCCGCACCACGCGCGCGCCCGCCACCTGCAGTGCGATCTGCACCGCACGACCGTGGAGCTTCGCGAAGGCCTCGGGCCTGCTCTTTGCGTCCGCCATGGACGGGTCGGGCAGGTCCTCGGCCGCGATCCAGTCCGCCGGGCCGTAGCCGAGCGCCGGGAAGCGCGCGAGGCGTGACTCGAGATCGGCATCGCCGCGGGGAAG